>JACDGC010000084.1 GCA_013815535.1 Ktedonobacterales bacterium | reverse complement strand
GCGCAAAATATCGAGGGCAGGCAGCAGGCCCAAATAGTTTCCGGCCCACACGCACAGGCCGTAGCCGATGCCTCGGACAAGCGATGACCCCGGCAGCAGGGGCGCGGCCACGCCATAGAGCGCACCCGCCGCGCTGCCCATGCCAAAGTGGGCCAGATAGGTGAGGGCGGTGGTCGTTTCCGCTGCGAGGAGCGTTCCTTGCGTGGCCTGGTGTGTCATGATCTCGGTGATCTCGCGGGGTGGCAGAGGGTACTGTTCATCCGTCGGCAGGTGACGGTGTGCCGCTTCCATAAAAGCGGTCATGGGAAAGGTAGCGAGGCATCCGCCCAGTGCTCCAATGAGGGCGCGTTGATACCACAGTGGTAGTGTCTTCTTCACGGCATGACCCCTTTGTTGAGGATGTTTGCGGTAGGCGTTTGCGCGATGAAGGTCATCCCCAGCGCAACAGACAAACCCTGCGCCCTAGCACGCAAGTCAGTGGCCAGCGACACACCTCCCACGCGCGGCAACGCGCCACCTTTGCTGGCATGCGAGGTGCTGCTTTCTCGGATGATGAGTGTCGATGCCGCAGGTGTGAAGCGCATTCAGTCGCGCAGGCACCGTGAAATAAAGAGAGGAACATTCCATTCATGACACATTCCGCAGAGACACCGCAGTCGCCCATTGACCGCCTCACATCCCTCGTGCCCACCCGCAGCGCGACAGACCGGCTCACCGAACGCCGCTATGTGGTGGCGGGAACGCGCGCCTATTGCCTGGGAACGACCGATGGGCGGTTTCCGCCGATGGGCCAACATATTCGGGGCCTGATGGGGGGCATCTGGGCACCTCCCATCAAACTCTTCAATGGCTATTGGCTCGCTCTCGATGGTGTTTGGCTCCCTGCGGCGACCCAGTTCACCAGTGGAGCCGGATACGTTCAGATGGATTTTCCCGAAGCCGATGGGGTAGCTGTCAGTCGTCTCGAATTTGCTCCTGATGAGCTACCCGTCCATCTTGTGGGAGTGCGCTTGCACAACCACCGCGCCACAGGCCGACTTCTCCACCTCACCCTTGAGGTTCAAAGCGAGATCAGGGGAGCCTATCCCTGGGATGCCAGTCAGAAAAAAGGCAAAGCATCCAACAAAAAAGATCACGTCGTTGCGGGTGAGCATCCTGGCTCGCTCATCTTTCACGAACCCGGTAAGCCCTGGTATGCGGTTGCGGGTGCTGCCGCTGAGGCGCTCTCGCGCACGACTGGCGATGTCTATTGGGGAGCCGCAACGGAGGCTGAAAAAAGCGAGTATCGCACCAAGGGGAAAGGAACGGGCGGCCAACTGCAATGGGCGCTCACGCTCCCTGGCAACACAGAAGTGACGTTCTGGCTGGCTTTTGCTGGCTCTAGCCAAGGGCAAGCTGAAGCAGAGCAGGTCTTTCGCTATGCCCTAACACATGCCGAGCAGCTCTTTCACGCGAAGGTCCACGAGCGCCTGGGCTTGCTGGGAGCCAATCAACTGCTCGTGCCTGATGAAACGCTCATGGAGGCATTGACGTGGGCGAAGTGGAATATCGCGGATCTGCGCCGGACGGTCACACAGGCGCAGATCCGCGATGTCAAAGCGGGCACCGTCTTTCCCGATCCTTTGGCGACGTTGCCCCAATTGAGTGGGGTCGTGGATGGCTATCCCGATTATGCCAACTTCTACGGGACCGGAAGTGGCTACATTACCTATCCCTTGGTGGCAATGGGCATGTGGGAAGAGATCTATCAGCACCTCCGCGCGTTGCGTAAGGTTTCAGAACTCATCAATGGGACCAGTGGCAAAGTCGTCCATGAAATCGTTCCCGATGGAACGGTGTATTTCGGGGATCGTGGCGCACCGGGCGATATCAATGAGATTGCCGAATTTGCGGTGGCCGTCGATCTAGTGTGGCGCTGGTCGGGGGATGCGACGTTTCGGGATGAGATGTACCACTTTGTATTAGCAGGCATGCGCTATCTGACGACGGATCTCGATACCGACCACGATGGCTGGCCGGAGGGTAACGGCATTGCCGAACGACCAGGGATAGGCCCAGAGGCGGTCGACGTTGCCGCCGCGACCTGGCAGGGCCTGCGAGCGCTGGCGCACCTCGCAACGAGCAAGGGAGACCACAGCACCGCCCAATGGGCCAGCGAGCGCGCTGCGAAGATGGAAGAAACATTCGATGCTGCCTGGTGGATGGACGAACCGTCGTTATATGCGGATTCGTTGACCCACACGAGCGCTCAACCCACCCCCAATCAGCCGCACCAACAAAACCAGCAAAAGATTTGGACGAATATCATCCCGATGAAAGTCGAACTTGCGCCACCAATGCGCGCCCATGCGGCTCTCGATCAGCTCGAATCGGCGACGTTTACGGATGCCACGGGGGGGTTATATCTGGTCGGCAAAGGCGGCGAGCAAGATGGCCGTGGCGTGCAACGCTGTTGGACGGTCGGGACGAGCACCCTCGCCTTGGCTGAGGCGAACTATGGACGGCTCGCCGATCATCAGGCGCTGCGCGCGATGGCGGCGGTGGCAGCCTGCATTGATGTCGAGATGCCGGGAGCTTTCCCCGAAATTGCCCCCAGCCCAGACTATGACCCCTTCATGGATGTACACGACCGCTTCATGGTGCAGCAGGCGTGGGCAACCTATGGCATCAGTTGGACGGTCATCCATAATCTCTTAGGCATCCGGCCCGATGCCCCCGAAGCCGCATTGTTTGTGGTTCCCCAGATTCCGCCTTCGTGGCCGGGGGTAGCGGCGAACAAGATCCGGGTCGGGTCGGGATGGGTGTCGGTTTCGGCCACGCGCGAGGGGCAGCGGTACCGCACCAGCGTGGCTGCACCCCCTGGTTGGCAATTAACCATCGGCCATACGCTCCTGGCTGGCAGTGACATCGCGACCGTCACCCTGGATGATGCCGCCGTGGAGTATGAGGTGATCGAGACGCCTCGGGGTCATGAAGTGCGTGTTACGACCGATACTGCTACCTTTCGCACGCTCACCGTCACACTCAAATAAGCGCGACAGGGGTGTGAGGTGCATGCCGTTACCCTTTCGCGCGCCTCGGCATGCTGGTGTAGGCATCGTGGCATTGATGCCAAAGGAGCGGCAAGCGCTATGTAGCAATCGGCTCCAGGAATGACGTCACAGAGGAAGGGCCGTTCGCAAAGATCAGCGAGCGGCCCTTCCTCTGTGATGGGGTCACGCTTCGCCATAGCCCTAACTCCACCGTTGGGCACTTCTCTCCGCCGATGTGTTCGCCCGCAAGCAACGAAGCATGGGACCGAGGAGCATACTTGTCCCCTCTCAGCTGATCGTGTCTCTAGTGAACAAGAAATGTTGTCATCGTCGATAGGAGACACCGATTGGCCTCACGCTATCTCACCGAACTGCATCAACGAAGCGTTGAGAAAGTGCCATTCCACCAAGGGGGCCTAAAGGAGTCGTTATGTATGGTTATCATAGTCTAAGGGAAACGTTGTGATGCCCAATGAAGAACATCTCCGGTGCTTGCAAGCTAGCATCACAGAAAACAATGGCTGTGCTGTTTGCAACCAGTGGAAGGTAGATGATTGGGATAGTAAAGCACGGAAGTATCGAACGCGGACTGATCTCAGTAAGGCCGACCTTCGCGGAGCCGACCTTACCGGGGCTCATTTGGTGCATGCGGACTTATCGCGATGTGCCTTAGTGCAAACAAATCTGACGGGAGCAGATCTGGCTGGTGCCCGTGTGTATGGAATATCGGTTTGGAACACCCAACTTGAGGGTGCAACATAGTCAAATCTTATTATGAGTAGATGGGATGAACCAGAAATTACTGTGGATGACTTAGAGGTGGCTCAATTCATTTATCGTTTGCTGAATAATCAGAAGCTTCGTAATGTCATTGATACTTTGGCGAAGAGGGCAGTATTGATTCTTGGGCGCTTTGGAGAGCATATTCCGATGCTACAACAAACCCAGGATGCGCTGCGGCACCACGGTTTTTTTTTCGATCCTGTTTAATTTCCCCAAATCTGATGCGTTGAATTAGACCGAAACGGTGCTGGTTATTGGTCCGGCAGTGGCCAAACGGCAGCAGCGGGAGGAACAGCGCAAACTGATCAAGGCAATGTTGGATGCTGCACAGTAGTTATTCGTCTCTTCCCTGCGGCAGCCGATCGGTGTTTTGCTATGATGCCTATCTGTTAGATCGGTTCTTCGTTCCGTTCTTCCCGTTAGGCCAATCGTGGCTGGTGCGCGACACCTTGGGCCTAGCATCGCCCCCACAGGCAAGTATGCCTACGCCCGCCCCAAGGAAAGCAGCTCAAAATATTTACCACTCTGAAAGAGGATGCAACGATGCCAAGCAAACGTCACACCCAAGCGATAGAAAGCCTTGCAAGAATGCGACGATTACAATGGGATCTGGTTATGATCGTGCGGCATCACAGTGCCGAAACCTTTCTGTCATTCTCCACTAATCAAGTTTATCTGGCTGGATTAGGACATCGTGTCGCAGCCGTTTTAGATTCTCGACTGCTGCCCCTGACAAAGCTAGCCTTGCCCTAACGCATTCCGCTCGAATCGGCTTTGAGACACGCCTCTGTTCCTTTGCAGGCGTCTTACGATTACCCGTAGCGAGAATCAGCGCTGTATATCATCTCCAGCAAACTACAGAAATTTAGGGGTGGTCAACTGGTTGATCAACTATCGCCCTTGACAAATATCAATGTATGACATATCATGTATTACGTGTCATACATGATATGTCATACAAAAGAGGAGGGGACTATTCCAAATGCGACTTCATGTGATACAAACGGGTTCGGTCCGGTTGAAAACAGCTTGGCCTGAAGGCAAAGGACATGGACTTGCGCGGAATCTGCATGCACTGCTTGATCCCGCCTGGACTGATCCTTTACCCATTTATGCATGGGTCATCGAGCATCCTGAGGGCGTGATCGTGATTGACACTGGTGAGACGGCGCAAGTCTCACAACCAGGGTACTTTCCTGCCTGGCCCCCCACCTTTCGCTTGGCAGTGCGTGAGACGGTGACCGAAGCCCAAGAGATTGGCCCGCAACTCCGGCTACTGGGCATTGCCCCCGATGACGTTCGTTGGGTCGTGCTGACCCATTTGCATACTGATCACGCTGGTGGGTTACATCATTTTCCGCGGACTCATATGATGGTCACTCGGGTAGAATATCAGCAGGCGACTGGTCGCAGCGGAAAATCACGCGGTTATCTGCCACAACACTGGCCCTCGTGGTTCGCGCCAACCCTGATCGATTTTGCAGATCAGCCCATCGGCCCGTTTCCCACGAGTTACCCCTTGACCCAGGCAGGTGATGTCATCTTGGTTCCTACGCCGGGCCACTCAGTGGGTCATCTCTCGCTATTCCTGCGTGAGGATAACCGAACCATCGCGTTTGCGGGGGATTTATCCTATACACAAGACCTTATGCTGCGCCAGAAGATTGATGGTGTGTCTCTCGATGAGCGAGCGGCTCATCAATCATTACAGCGCATGTTGACCTATGTGCAATCCACGCCGACCGTCTATTTACCTTCACACGATCCCGCCGCCACCCAGCGATTAACCGAACGGGAGATTTGTCCCAAGAGTCCTACCAAGGAGTAAAGACGATATGCAACTCGCAGAACAAATCCGCTATCTGATGTTAGCAGTACAGCGTGAAGGGAATCGCTATTTCAATGACGCCCTCCGACCGCTTGATCTGACCGCCGCACAAGCAGAAGTCTTGCGCGTTCTGCAAGAGTATCAGCCAATTTCGCTGGGAGAACTGGGCAACCTCTTGGTGTGCGAGCATGGAAGCCCAAGCCGTTTGGTAAACGGGCTCGTTACGATGGGGCT
The DNA here is from genome assembly GCA_013815535.1 of Ktedonobacterales bacterium. Classification (GTDB taxonomy): domain Bacteria; phylum Chloroflexota; class Ktedonobacteria; order Ktedonobacterales; family JACDGC01; genus JACDGC01. Next base: position 4,464 of record JACDGC010000084.1, on the reverse strand, counting down.
GGTGGAGCGCGTCACGTCTAAGCGAGATGGCCGTTATGTGACCTTGACTTTGACCGAGTTGGGGAAAGAGCGCGCCGAAGTCGTAGTACAGATCGAGGCGAAAATGGACGAGCAAATCATGGAATTGATCGAGCATGCGTCCATTGAACCGCTCTTGGAAGTATTCTGGCGCTACATCGAGGATCGCCCATCAGGGCTGGCCTTGGCACGACGCACGAAATGGCATGTCCCCCACCGCGATGCCGCTCATAAAGAGGCTTCTCATGCGGATTGAAAACCACATCGTCATCCAACGACCGCTGAGAGAAGTGTTCGCCGTTATTGCCGATTTTCGGCATATGCCCCTGTGGAACTACCCTATGGCCTAGCGGGACGGAAGCTGTCATGAGGTGCAAGCGATGACACTTAAGACACCAGCTTGTTTTTTGTCGGCAACCGCACATGTACCCCGTCGTCGTCCTGTGTCCAGACGAGCGATTCGTTCGAACCGATCAATTCCACGCTTGAAACTGCTTGTGGATAGTGTTCACTCCCTAGAGCAAGACTCTTGATAAGCGCTTGCTCATCGTCAGGCCAGGCTAGCATGATAGCAAAGAGTATTGCTCCTTTCGTCGTGAAACGAATGTCTTGGAGGGTGAATGGTTCCCGGCAAAGCCATCATGATGCTCTGCAACTGGCACCACATAACGAGTTCCAGCCTGATGAAACTGTGTAGCCCAGGCATCGGGATCAAATCGTGCTGCTGTCAAAGAGGGGATGAAATCCTTATAGCCAAAGGTTTCGTGTGAACGACGCCCAGTCCGCTTGGAAGGGCCTACCAGCGATAACACGTTCAATATCCTGGGCAAATTTTCGTCCATTAACAGCCCTCTTTCTTTCTTGTCCCCCCTCGGCGTTGCGTTGGTGATAAGGCAAAAATTCCTGGCGCGCCTGGGCCTGGAAGCATTAAAACTGCAATGTTGGCTATTGATGGAAGATCCCATCGCTCGCGTGCGAGTGTATGCTTGCGCTCATCCTTTCACTGCACCAGAAGACATTCCCGAGAGGATCCAGCGCTGGGCAACAATGTAGATCAGGAAAAGGGGTAAAATTGTGAGCATGATATCAGCTGAAACGAGCGCCCAGTTCGACTGATACTGACCGAAGAAGTTGTAGACAGAAAGCGTCATCGGCCAGTTGTCACTATTGTTTAAGAAGTATAACGGCATCAGGAACTCATTCCAGACGTTGAGGATATTGAGGATCCCACAAGTCACCAACACCGGTGTCAGCAAGGGAAGGATGATGAAGGCGAAAGTCCGAATCGGCGTGCAACCATCGATGAAGGCTGCTTCATCAAGCTCCTTTGGCACCGAGCCGATGAAAGCATAGATCAAGAAGACGTCGAATGGGATCTGTGTCGCCGCATAAAGCAGGATGATGCCGATCTGAGTGTCGATCAGATGCGTAAACTGCATCACCTTCGTGAGTGTGACGAAGTTCGTCGGAACAGCGATGCCCAAGATGAGCAGTGAGTAGAGGATTTCGTGCCGACGAGTCCTAAGACGAGCCAGTACATATGCCGCAAGCGCGGCCAAAAAAACGGCGAGGATCGTCGATCCAAAGGAATACAGGACGCTGTTGAAGAAAGCCGTCACCAAATTGCCTTGATCAATGACGGTGCCGACGTTGCCCCACTGCAGATTGTGGGGAAGTTCGGTACTCAGGGAACTCGCGTCAGCCTGTGTTTTTAAGGCATTCACGAAGACGAGGTAGATCGGCACGAGAGCTATTAGCCCGGCACCACTGGCGAGCAGGTTGTTGACGGTGGCTCGGATCGATCGCAATGGATTCATAGTTAAGCAACCTCAGGTCGGGACATGACCCTAATGGCGACATAGCCGAGCGCTATCATGATGATCAAGAACACGGTGGAAAGAGCAGTCGCGACGCCCCACTGGCCGAGTGAGAACGCATTGAAGATCGTGGTGTAGACAGTTTCCGTCGCGTAGCCGGGTCCCCCGTTTGTCAGAACGTAGACAATGTCGAACACGCGCAGCGCGTACAGAAGGTTGAGCACGGTTGTCACGGCGAGCACGGGTCTGAGCAGCGGCAACGTGATGTGGATGAATGCCTGCCAACTTGAAGCGCCATCAAGCGACGCCGATTCATAGTACTCGCGCGGAATCGCCAGAATGCCAGCGATGAGGATCACCATGATGTATCCTACACCCTTCCAGGTGTCGACGCCGATAACACTCCAAAGAGCGAGTGAGAGGTTAGTGAGCCAGTGCTGAGCCAAGCCGCCAAGTCCCACCAATCTGAGCATCGAGTTCAGCAGACCCGCATCAGGATCGAAGATCGATTTGAATATGATGCCAACGGCCACCATCGGGAGCAAGGCCGGTAAGTAGATGAGTGCTCGGTACAAATAGGCCAGCCGTCGGACGCCGCTCGTGAGGAGCAAGGCGAGTGCGAGGGCAATGACGGTCTTGAGGATGATCGTCGCGATGGTGAAGATCACCGTGTTCTTTATGGCGCTGACATAGATCGAGTTTGGTGCAAGAATGGTCTTGAAGTTAGCGAGGCCTACCCAGTGGATGTCGCTTGAGTAGCTACTCCAATCCGTGAACGAGTAGCCGAGGCCCAGCAGGCTGGGCAGCAGGACGAGTATTCCATAAAGAATGAGTGCCCCACCGGCAAACCACGTTGGATAGGCTTTTCTCATGTTCCCTGGCCCTTTCCTGGACGATAGTAGCAGCTTGGTCGAGTTGAACGGTCAGGTAGGAGAGAACATCCAGCCTCGGCCGTACAACTTTGTCACGTTTCACTTCGGTCGATCAACACACATCCGCTATCCTAATTGGCTTGCGAGACAAGCCGGAGGTATTTCCTTCCCCTCAGACGGTCTCGCAGAATGCCACTTGGTCAAGCGATGAGGACTACGGCCAGGCGGGATCCTTGGCAGCTACCGCCTCCTGCGTACGACGGGTGTCGATGCTCGTCAAAACCTGGTTGGGTGTCTCTTGACCCGTGAACATAGCAACCATATCCTTGCCCATGTCGATCCACTGCGGGTTCACGTAGTTAACGTCGTCCTGAAGGACGAGAGGTGTCGCAGCTTTGTATTGGCTAAGGAATGCCTGCTGCTCCGCCGTCCACTTGGCTTTGACCCCTGTGAAATCTAGCGTTGTGAAGCTTGCCTCGTTGTCGATCAGGTACTGCAGGTTCTCTGGCTGCGCGAGGAAGGCGAGGTATTTTTTGGCTTCTGTGATATGCGATCCCTTCGACCAGATGAACTTGGTTGGGCCAGCTGGATGCGTCGGAAGCAATTGGTTGTCGAGGATCGGGATGGGGAAGAAGCCGAAGCTCGACGCCTGGGTGTTCGGGTAAGCAGCATGGGTGCTGCTGGGGAGGGTGAGGTCATTGATCGTCATCGCAAACTTCCCGCTCGCCATTTGTTTTTGTGTGTTGGCATACTGATCAGACAACGTGTTGGAACCGAAAAATCCCTTATGGTACAGCTCATTGATCTGGGTCATAGCCGTAAGGGCGTGCTGGTTGCTGGCGAGTTTCGTCTGATTGGCATTAAGCTTGGCGTAGAGACCAGGCTCGAGGTTCTCCAACTGGGCACCAATCTCGGGGAACCACAGGACATGATGCCAGCCATCGCTGATCGGCTCATAGATCGGGGTGATACCAGCGGCTTTGATCTTGGCAGAATCAGCCACGAACTCATCGAACGTCGTCGGGACGCTCGTGATCCCCACTTTCTGGAAGATGTCCTTGTTGTAGTCGATGACCCAATAACCACTGTAGATATCCCAGATTTCCTGGCCATACACCTTGCCATTGACGGTAGACTGGGCAACGGCAGCTGGATCTTCCTGCTTCACCCATCCTTCGTTCGACAGATCGACGGCATTCGCCTCGACATTGTAGTTGACCTTCAAGTCGGACACGCCGCTTTGACCACCAAAGATATCTGGCCCTTGGCCCGAGTTAAGCTTCGTTTTGAGGACCTGGAAATAATTGTCTGCTGGGATGATCTGGTAATCGATGTGGATGCCGGTCTGGGTCTCGAACTTTTGGGCAAGAACCCGCTCGGGCTCCTTGATCCAGTTCGGACTCGCCATCACGGTCAGCGTGACCTTCGATTTGCCTGGAGATCCGCAGGCAGTTAATAACATGGACGAAAGCGAAAATAGCATCAACAGAAGCACGATGGTGCGCTTCTCGATGCGCAAGGGGGTACAAAACAGGCGTTGCATCATGGGAACTCCTAACTCAGAAACGATGAGCGGTGAAACGTTCAGCCTCGAACAACCTCGAAAAAGCGACAATGCTTGACTTCGCGTTGATGCAGGAATGATCACGCTTGTGCCTGAAATAGGACGAACATTTCCTCCCCCTTTTTAAAAAATACGTGAATCATACCATGTCATGTTTCGCCAGTTGACATGCCATTGGCGAAGCATGATCAGC
>JACDGC010000083.1 GCA_013815535.1 Ktedonobacterales bacterium | reverse complement strand
TTCATCAGATGGCCCTATTTCGCAACGGGCGTGCGGTCGCGGCGCGGGGGGCGCACCCGTGGGTCCGCCATGGGCACCTCGGCCACGCCCTCAGTCGCCGTGGCCGAGGCGCGGCGGCTGACGATGACCGTGCGGGCGCGTTGCAGCACCGCCGCGATGCTTTGTAGGACGATCTCGATCTTCTGGCTGGCAACATACCAAAAGCGTCCGCCTTCTAAGCGCCACGTGGGGGGCACGCCTTGCTCGCCGGGGTGGATGTGCAAAAGAATATCCGTGGGTGCGCCAGGGTGCAAGCGCCCCAGGGCCTGTGGCCGCACCATGATGGTGGGATCGACCGCGATGGGGATAGAGGTGGCGGGCAACGCGTCGTACCAATCCTTGGGGGCATTCAGTTGCGCGGTATCGACCATCCCCGACAAGCCATAGGTCCGCAACACATCATAGACGCAATCGGCGCAGTTATGGCGCACGACTGAGTAGGGCGTGCGGCTCACCCACACGACCGCACCCCAGGCATCACGCGGCTTCGGTGCCGTGACAATGAAAATCTTATATTCATCGTAGGGTTCCAGTTGGCGCTGCATGGCCGCGACGGGGTCCAACGTGTGCAGCGTCCAAAAATTCATCACGTCGGGGCGGGCGAAGGCGCGACCACTCACGTTTTCGACCGAGCCAGCATTGAACCAGCCCGTTTGCCATTCGAAGGCCCAACCGACATGCCCCAACCCCAACGCTCCGTTGCGCCGCAAAAAGACCACCGCGCGCAAGCCATCCTGCGGAATAAAGTCAGAATCGTTTTCCATCTGCGTCAGCATTTCGGTGGTGGCGGAGTGAACAGGACCAGGCGCGAACATCCGCCACAACCGCGTTCCGCCGTCGAAGAGCAGATAGACCCCCAACACCACATACGCGACGATCAACAGAAATTTCGCGAGCAACACCAGGATGATGGCAAAAATGACACTCCCCACGGCGCGAAACCAGGTCGCCGCGCCCCGCTGGCTGCGGTCTGGTTGATGCAGCGACCGCCACAATCCACCGACCCCTTGCAGCAGCGAGAAACCCCCCGCCGCCAACACCAACAACACCAGCGTGACCTGATGGTTCAGGAGGGTGATGATGCCCAACGCCATATCACCCAAGCCGATCAAGAGGTGGCTGCGATCCTGCCGCAGGCGCAATTCCAGCAGCAAATCCATCGCGCCGTCGATGAAGAGCAGCGCGCCCAGACCCCAGGCAATGATGGCGATGGTGGTGAGGTGAAAGATGAGCATGAAAGCGCCGAAGCCAAACGAGAGCAACGCGCGAATGAGATCAATGGTTGAAATCGCCCTGCCGCGCACAATAAAGGTCGTTTTCATCGAACCGGTTCCTCGCTGAGCAGGTGACCATTAGCCGAGGGCGCGGCCACGGTTTGGACGAACATCAGTTGGCCAGGTGCGGCGATGCGGAAGCCCGCCGCATGTAATGCGCCCAGCAGCGCCAGCGCGATGCGTTCCTGTTCCTCCATAAAGATGCGCACATCCGGGTCAAGGATGTTGCAGGTGATGGCAATGTCAAGCGCATCGGCATCCAGGTGCGCCAGCCGCACCCCCACCGACTCGGCCTCCACCAGGGGGCGCGCAGCCAGCATGTCCCGCAAGGCGGCGAGCAATTCGGTGATGGCCTCGGGGGTCGTGTCATACGCCAGACGCAGATGGGTTTCTAGCAGATGCTTAGTCAGTCGCTTGCTGTTGGCAATGTTCGCCGAGGTCAAATTTTTATTTGGCACCGTCACCAGCACTTGATCTGGCTGGCGCAGCCGGGTGGAGCGCCACCCGATGTGCTCCACTGTGCCCGATACGCTGCTGGCGGTGATGGCATCGCCAATGAGGAAGGGGCGTTCCATGACGATGATGAAGTAGCCCAACAGATTGTCCGCCGTGTCCTTCGCCGCCAGCGAGATCGCCAACCCCGCCAGCCCGGTGCCCGCAATGAGCGCCGTCGGATCAATGCCCCATTTGCGCAGATTATTGACCAGCACGACAAAGATGATGAAGGCCCACACGAAGGTATGCACGAAGGGCAACAGTTGTGGCTCGACCGTGATGCCCAGCAGATTGAACCGCCGATTGGAATTGAGCAGCAATTGATTGATGAACTTTCCCAGCACCATCCCAACGGTGACAGTGATAAGGGTGAAATTGACCTTGAGCAGCAATTCAGCGAGCGGCTGGTTGGCGATGGCGTTCTGCGCGACTTCCAGGCCAATGAAGACGGCCAGGTAATTCATGGGCACCGCGACCACCTGGGCGACGCGGGCGCGCACCTCTTCGGGCACGAGCGCGTGATCGCGCCGCAAGCGCAACGCTAGCCAACTGATGCCGCGCACCAGCAGCCAGCGCACCGGGGCACGGGCCACCCAGCACAGCAACACCGCCCCCAGCGCGATCCCGATGGGTAGCGTGGTCGCGTTGATGAAGCCCGGGAAGTGATGCGGCATGGTGGCCCCCGTAGCGTGATGATGGCTCCCTCATTCTAGCATCACCCAACGAGGACATTGGCACGAATGGGACCTTGCGCGGCCCGCCTCACAACAATTGGTGGCTCTCGGGTTGCAACACCAATTCATTCAGCACCAGCGCGTCGGGTTGGGTGGCAGCGTAGACGACCGCATTGGCGGCATCCGTGACGCTGAGCATCTTATCGCGTTGCACCCGCATGTCGATGGCGTCCCAGAAAGGCGAATCCACCCCACCCAGATACAGAGCGGTGGTGCGGATGCCCAAACGCCGCAGATCCTGCGCCAGCACCTTGCTGAGGCCATTCACGGCGTATTTGCTGGCGGCATACCCCGCACTGTTGGCCATGGGCGCACGGCCCAGCACGCCCACGACATTGATGATGGTGCCGCGCTTTTGCATCGCCATCACGCGGGCCACGGCTTGGCTCATCAAAAAGGTGCCTTTGCAGTTGACGGCGAGCATCTGATCCAGATCCGCTTCCGTCAGATCAAGGAAGGGTTTCAGAATGCCCACCCCCGCCGCGTTCACCAGCAGATCGATGTGGCCAAAGGTTTCTTGCGCTTGGCGCACCACCTCCGCCACCTGCGCGGCGTCGGTCACGTCTGCCGCCACGGCCAACGCCTCGTGCCCCCCAGCCAGCAGCGCTTCGGTCAGTTCGTGCAGCACCTCGCCACGTCGCGCTGTCAGCACCACATGCGCGCCCTCCGCAGCCAGGGCCCGTGCCGTTGCCGCACCAATCCCCCCACTGGCCCCAGTGATGATGGCCACCTGTTGTGTCAACCGCATCGTTCGCGTCCTCCTGTGTTCCAGATTGTCCATGGTTTGTCTAGAGATATGATAGGCGTTCGCGCCGTCGCCGCGCCATGTGGGGTGATATCATGGGGGAGAAGAATCATGAACGACACAAGAGGAGCATCCCTTCACCATGGCCGATGTGCGCCCTTTTCGCGGCTTGCGCTATCCCCTCGATGGACTCGATCTGGCAGCCGTGCTGACCCCACCCTATGATGTCATTTCACCCGACCAGCAGGCGGAATATTACACGCGCGACCCCCGCAACATTATCCGGCTGGAACTGGGGCGCGACGAGCCGGGGGATGATGCGCTGGCGAATCGCTACACGCGCGCCGCCGCAACCTTCGCCGATTGGCGACTGAGGGGCGATCTGGCGTTGGACCCCACCCCGTCGTTCTACGTCTACCAGCAACACTTCCGCGTGGAGGATCATGATTACACGCGCACCAGCCTCGTGGCGCGTGTGCGGCTTGAGCCATGGGAAGCGGGCGTCGTCTTGCCGCATGAGCGCACTCTCGCCAAACCCAAGGATGACCGACTCAAATTGCTGCGCGCCTGTGCCGCGAACCTCAGCCCCATCATGGCGCTCTATGACGACCCCACCGGAGCCATCAGCAAGACGCTGACGCGCGCCGCGAAGGCCAGCCCGCTGGTTTCGTGCATCGACGACGCGGGCGAACACCATCTGCTGTGGACGATCACCGATGCAACCATCACGGCGCAGTTGACCGCCGCTTTCGCTGAACAGCAACTCTTCATCGCGGATGGGCACCATCGCTACGAAACGGCCCTCACTTTCCGCGATGAGGTGCGCGCGTTGCAGCGCGGTCTGCTCCCCGACGAAGCGGCTAATTTCGTGATGATGGCGCTGGTAGCGACGAGCGATCCGGGGTTGCTGGTGTTGCCAACCCACCGCCTCATCCGGGGCATCAACGCGGCTGATCTCGCCAACTTACCTGCGGCCCTCAGCCACTATTGGTCGGTCGATGAGATCACCGAAACCGATGCCGAGGCCCTGACGAAGCGGCTGGCTGGCGCGGGGACGCCGGGCACGGTTGCGGCAATTGTCGCCACGACCGACCAACGCTGGCTCGTGCGGGTGAGCGATGCGGGCAAGCAACGCCTGAGCGCGACCGGTGAGCCTGCTCCCTGGCAAGCGCTGGATGTCGCCGCCGCGCAAGAGCTGATCTTGGGTGGCGCGCTGGGCATCGACCGCGAGGCCATCGCCACAGGCGACCACGTGAGCTATGTGCGCGACGCCGCCCAGGCGCTCGCAGCGCTCACCACAGGCACCGCCCAGATCGCCATTTTGCTCAATCCCACCCAGCCAGCCCAGGTGCGCGATGTCGCGAGTGTGGGTGGACGCATGCCCCAGAAATCCACGTACTTTTATCCAAAGCTGATCACCGGGTTGGTGATCAACCCGGTGTGGTAACGCATCATCGCCTGCCAGGTGGCCCGCCAAAGAGCTCCGTTCTTGGCGGGCCACCTTTTTCATCGCAAACACGCTGAGACGCCTGCCGTTGCGGCGAGCGCTGCTGCGACGATATGAACTCGCTTTCTTGGCCCATGTGTTCAAGACCATGCAAACTCCTCTTTCAGTGGCTCCATGACGAAATCTCAGCCGTTCGCGCGTTCTCTTGAAAGAGACCCGCGCATCATCGGACAGATGCGCCCAAAATCGAGGAGGTTTCCCCATGGCATGGTTTGCTACAACTGCTAAAACCCCGCAAGGTTTACACTTTGGCCGTGAAGTGCAACATGAGGATCATCGTGGGCATCGCAAGCTCTTGCTGGTGCGGCATGGACAAACGGATTATAACGTTAAGCATCTGCTGCCGGGGCAACTGCCGGGCATCCCTCTCAACGCGGAAGGGCAGCGCGAGGCCGAGGCCACCGCGCAGGCCATTCAGGCCCTGCCGCTGACCACCATCGTCGCCTCGCCCCTCGAGCGCACCATGCAGACGGCCAACGCCATCAACGCCGGAAGGGGCTTGACGGTGCGCGAAGAAAGCGAGCTGATGGACACTGACTATGGTGTGTTCAGCGGCCAGAGCTACGACACGCTGGACGCCCAAAACCCCCAATGGAAACGCTTCGTCACGAACGCCAATTTTGCCCCCAAGGGGGTGGAATCGTTCGCCGCCGTGCAGAAACGGGCGGTGCGTGCCGCCGAGCGCTGGCGGACGGCCCCCGACGCGGGCGAATGGGTGGCCCTGGTGACCCATGCCGATCTCGTCAAACTGATCATTGGGCACTATCTTGCCATCCCCCTTGGCAACATTCCGCTCATCAATATGGATAACGCGGCCATCTCGCTGCTGACCTTTCACCCCGAGATTCAGCGCGCCCCCACGTTGCTGTGCTTCAACTGGACCTCACCCGCGCTGTGGCTGAGCGCCGCCCAAAAACAAGGCTAACCAGATGGATGTGGACCCATTGCCGCGTGATGCAGTGGGTTTCCCCCCCGGACTAGCAGCAGAAACGCACCGACACAAACTCGATCCCCATTGATGGCACCACAACCCGCGCGCTATACTTGCTATGACAGCATGACCACGAATAGAAGGAATGCGGATATGATCATCATTGTGGGCGCGGGTCTGGCGGGGTTGACCTGCGCCAAGGTGTTGCGCGAAGCCGGGCGCGAGGTGCTGGTGGTGGAAGCAAGCGACGGCGTGGGGGGGCGCGTGCGCAGCGATGTGCGCGACGGATTCACGCTGGATCGCGGCTTTCAGGTGTTGCTGACGGCGTACCCTGCCGTGCGACGGCACGTGGACCTGGGCACCTTGCGCCCTTATGCCTTTCAGCCGGGCGCGGCCATCGCGCGCGATGGCCGCCTCTTTGACATCACCGACCCCACCCGTGACCACAACCTGAGCCATGTGGCGGCGACGGTGACGAATCCGCTGCTGAGCCTGAATGATAAGGTGCGGATGCTGGGGCTGCGCACCGACATGGCACGCCGTTCAGTCGCGCAAATCTTCGGCACCCCCGAATCGGGCGACAGCACCATCACCGAAGAACTGTTGGCACGCGGCTTCTCACTAGAGGGGGCTATCAGCAATTTCATTCGCCCATTTTATGGGGGCATCACGCTCAATCGCGATCTGCACACCAGCGCCCGTTTCTTCCTCTTCGTCTTCAAGATGCTGGCAGAGGGTGACACCGTGCTGCCCGAAAGCGGCATTGGGGCCATCACCGCGCAACTGGCCACACGCTTGCCCCCCGAAGCGGTGCGGCTGCACACCCGCGACGCGGAGGTGCTGCTGCGTGATGGGCGCGTGGCAGGCGTGCGCCTGACGGACGGCACCGAGATCGCGGCGGAGTCCGTCGTGCTGGCGACCGAAACGACCGAGGCTGCCCGGCTGGGTGGCATCGAGATCCCTGCCGCCGCGAAGCCGGTGCCCGCCACCTGTGTCTATTTCACGTCCAGCGTGAGCCTCTATGACGGCCCCAAGCTGGTGCTGAATGCCGCCCCCAACGCGGTGGTGAACAACATCACCCAACTCAGCAACATCGCGCCATCCTATGCCCCACCAGGCCAACACCTTATCTCAGCCGTGCTGCTGGGTCCGCAGGGGGACGATGAGGCGGCCATCGTGGAGCGCGCCCGGGCAGACTTGGCGCGCATCTTTCCCCTGGCCGCTGTCGCGGACTTGCGTTCGTTGGCGGTGTATCAGATCCCCATGGCGCAGTTCGATCAGCCGCCGGGAATCTACCCCCAGTTGCCGCCGAATACGACGGCGACACCGGGGCTCTTCGCCGCCGGGGAATATACCGAGTCGAGCAGCATTCACGGCGCGATGCACAGCGGCGAAAAAGCGGCGGCGGCCCTGCTGGCGGCTGGCTAGCACCGCACCACCTGCCTTTTCTCAACGGAAAATGCCCACCCAGGCAATGCAACTGGGTGGGCATTTTCCGTTGAGATGAACCGCTTAGTCTTTCACATCCACGACCGAGATGGTCGTGGTGGTCGTGACACCCTGGGTCAGGGCGCTGCTCCAGGTGGCGCTGCTGAACGAGAGATTCAACGAACTGAGCGTGACAGTGATGGGCAACGTCTTATCCTTTTCCCCCGAATCGAGCACATAGGAGTGCAATGCACCCTGCGCGTCGGTCCACAACAGATAGCCCGCACCCCGCACCACATTGGTCAACAAGATTGGGCCACTCGAAAGGGTCTTTGGTTGCCCCGTCGCGCTGTCGCGCGTGACGATGCTGCCCGTGAACGCGGCGGTGAGGCCGCTCTCGGCGCTGGCGCTGCTGGGATTCGTCGTCACATCCGGCGCAAACCAAGCCAGACGGTCGCCACTGGCAACGGGACCAAAGGCGCTCCCCGTCACACCGAGGGATTGCAGGCCCTTGGTTTCAGCGTAGCTCCACAGCGTCCCTTGTTGGGTGCCATCACTGGCCGAAACGCGATCGACCCAATAAGCGTTCTTGCCGTCGAGATAGGGCGAACTGATGTAATGCCCCGCCAGTGCCTCGGTGATGAAGGTCGTCGTGACCGCGCCACCCGCCACATCAGCGCGCACCAGAATGGTCGCGCCATGCGTATCGAGTGCAGCGAAAAGCAGACTCTGGCCATCCAGCCAATAGGCGGTCAATTTGGCCAGCGTCGAGTTGCCAAAACTCTGGCCACTCATCGCGAGGATCATCGGCGTTGACGCGCCCGCCGGGGCGGCGCCATCACTCAAGGCGATCCCCTTGATGGCCCACGAATTACCGTTCGTCTCTTGCCACAGCAGCAGACCATCCGACACCCCATAAATCGTGATGGTGCTGGCAGTTGATTGCGCCAACAGGGGTTTCGCGGCGTTCGCCGTGCGATCTTGGCTGAAGAGCATGCGTTGGCCAGCGGCGGTCTGCCCAACAAAGAAGAGTTGTATCAAATCAGCGAAGGGGCTGCTGATTTTGGTGTAAGCAGCATCGGGGGCGGGGGTGAACACAGCGGGTTTCAGCGGGTGCTGAACAATGCCCGCCGGGCTCCCAGGATTGACGACATGCACATTGAAAAGGGGCGTCAACTGGGCCGCGAAAATCAACACAAACACAGCGGCAATCGTCGCGATGGCAGTGGTGCGACCAAACAAGATGCGCGGTGGATGGGTCTTGCCGATGGCCAACTCACCGATCCGCGCAGGCGGGACCGCCGTGACGGTCGTTGGCCGTGCGGGCAGGTTCATTGGGCGCGTGAGGATGACCGGGCGTGGTGGCACAGGGAGCCGCTCGGGAGCAGGCGTGGCGGCCTTCGCCGTCTCCGCCGCCTGCGTTGCGCGCGCCAATTCTTCTTGGCGAATGATGGCAAAGACATTCGCCCGCAGACTGGGGGGAGGGACGATGGTGGGCATCTGACGCAGATGCTCGCCCACCCCCCGCGCCTGGGACTCCCAGCGGCGGCATTCGGCGCAGCCCACGAGGTGGGCATTCACCATATGCTGCTCTTCATCGCTCCATTCGCTACGCCGATAGGCGGCGAGTAGGACGCGCACTTCATCGCATTTCATAGCAGTTATCCAGCAACTTCCTGTTGGTAAAGGGTGATGAATTTTTCGCGGGCCCGCATCAGCCGCATCTTCACCGCAGAGGCACTCACTTCGAGCATCTCGGCGATTTCCGCGCAGGAAAACCCCTCATATTCGTAGAGGAGCAGGCACGTCGCGTATTTGCTGGGAAGTTTTTCCAGGACGTGTTGCACCACTTCGCGTTCGGCCACGTGCTGCTCGAAGCGCGCACCATCATAGCCGCTGTGGGCACCAAACATGCTGGCCCCACTGGGCATGCCATCATCGTTGTCGCCACCGGGCATCCCCGCGCCCACGCCGCGATCTTCGTTGAAGAGCGACAGAGGGAGCCACGAGATGAGGCGGCGGCGGCGCAAGGCATCCGTCGCGGTATTCGAGGCGATGCGATAGAGCCACGATGAGAGCGCCCCAGCCTGGATGGTGGTGCCACCAGCTAGCGCGCGATATGCTTTGACGAACACATCCTGAGCGAGATCGAAGGCCTGTTCGCGGTTGCCCACCAAGCGATAAAGATAATTGCTGATTGGCGTTTGATAGCGCGTGAAGATCGCCTCGAACTGCGAAACATCCACGGGTGGCAGAGCCGGGGCCGTTGTGGGCTCCTCTGGCTCGTCATCGTGGGTCAAGCGTGCGAGTTCTTCATCGCTCATGGTGGATACTGCCATGTCTTCACTCCCCTGCGTCTGGTCCATGTGGGGAGTATGCACGTCGTTTATGCCCTCGGCTTCTTCTAATTCGTCGTGTTGATCATCCACAGGACCATTCACCTATCCCAAACGAAAAGACCAGGGCAGTGGTTACATCGTTGTCAGTGCGCCGGTCAGATTGCCAATTCGTACTACTTAGATATCGTAGCATCTGCGACAAGAAATGGGCAGCGATCCCATCAGAGTATCGCGAAATACCGTTCCATTACCAGGATGCTTGCCCGTTTCCCACGCCTCAACTATAATAGCGCTGCTGAATGAGAATCCGATGAAGTCATGAGCCACTCATTATAAGGATGCCCAATGAAACCAACGCGTGTACTTTCGTGGGGAGCGCTCGGGATGGTGTTGGTGGCACTGGTGGGGTGCCAATTACCCACGGCCACCACCAGCAGCCACCCACCCCCAGCGACCGCTACGCCAGCCCTCACCACCGTCCCGCCTGGCACCATCACCCGTTTTGCCCTGCCAGCAGGTGGCGACCCGCACAGCATCACCAGCGGACCAGATGGCAACCTGTGGTTCACCGAATATAATGGCAACCGCATTGGACGCATGACCACACAGGGCGCGCTCACCCTCTTCGCCTTGCCCGCAAATTGCGCGCCCGAATCCATCACGACTGGCCCAGATGGCAATCTCTGGTTCACCGCCCAGTCGGGCAACATCGGCAAAATCACCCCGGCTGGCAAGGTGACGCTCTATCCCTTGGCCGAATCCACCCTTGGGCCAGAGCAGATCATCGCTGGCCCCGATAGCGCATTATGGTTCATCGAAGATTCAGGCTACATTGGGCGCATTACCATGGCGGGGGGC
>JACDGC010000082.1 GCA_013815535.1 Ktedonobacterales bacterium | reverse complement strand
GATGGTGGCATCGTCCGTCTGATAGGCGCGAATGATCTCGACCAACTTCATGGCGGGGACGGGGTTGAAGAAGTGCAGGCCGATGACGCGCTCGGGTCGGGTGCTGGCCGCCGCGATGGTGGTGATGGAGAGGCCCGACGTGTTGCTGGCGAGGATCGCCTCGGGTCGGCAAACGGCCCCAAGCTGCGTGAAGACGTCACGCTTGAGAGCCATATCCTCGAAGACGGCTTCGACCACGATATCCGCCTCGGCAAAATCCGCGAAGGTCGTCGTATAACTGATGCGCCCCAGCCAAGCATCGCCCGCTTGCCGGGTGATTTGCCCCTTGATGACGGGGCGCTCGACGAAGCGAGTCATGGCGGCGCGAGCGCGGTCCAGCGCGGCATCATTCACATCGCGGATGATGACCAATGCCTCGGTGTTGCGGATGACTTCATAGGCAATGCCGGACCCCATCGTCCCGCCGCCCACCACGCCCACAGTGGCGAAGTTCGTCATGGTTGGTTACGCTCCTACTTTGGTTTGCAGATAGGCCGCGATGAAGCGGTCAACATCGCCATTCAGATAGCCCACGGTGTCGCCCGTCTCGGCCCCCGTGCGATGATCCTTCACCAGGGTATAGGGGTTTAGTGTGACGGTGCGGATCTGCGAGCCAAAAGCCGCTTCGATGTGTTCACCACGCAACTTTGCTTGCTCGGCTTCGCGCAGCAGCACCTCGCGCTCATAGAGTTTGGCACGCAACAGCCGCATGGCGACCTCGCGGTTTTGAATCTGCGAGCGTTCATTCTGGCACGTGACGACGATGCCCGTTGGCAGGTGACGGATGCGTACTGCGGAATCCGTCTTATTGATATGCTGGCCACCCGCCCCCGTCGCGCGGTAGGTATCCGTTTCGATGTCTTCCGGGCGAACGGTGATCTCGATGTCTTCTTGGATGTCGGGCATCACCTCGACCTTCACAAAGGAGGTCTGACGGCGGTGCGCGGCATCGAAGGGCGACAGGCGGATCAAACGATGCACCCCCCCCTCGCCAAACAGATAGCCATAGGCATAGCGCCCGGCGACGGCGACGGAGACGTTTTTCGTTCCTGCTTCCTCACCAGGAGACTGATCGAGGATTTCGGTCTTATAGTTATGCTCTTGCGCCCAGCGTAGATACATCCGCAGCAGCATGTCCACATAGTCCTGGGCATCAACGCCCCCATTGCCGACATGCAGCGTGAGGATGGCATCACTGGCATCGTGCGGGCCCTGCAACAGCAATGCCAGCCGCAGTTTGGCCAATTGGGCATCGATGGCATCAAGCGACGAAGCAACCTCAGCGGCCATTTCGGGGTCCGCGTTGTCGTCGAGTAATTCTTGGATCTCGCCGAGCGAGGTCAGTTGTTCATCGATGCCGTTCCAGGTGGTTTGCTCTTCGCGCAGCGCGCCCAGGCGCTGCATCTGGCGCTGTGCGTGTTGGCGGTCGGCATAAAAGTCGGGGGCATAACTTTCGGTTTCGATCTGGGCTATTTCATTGACCTTGTTCACGAGGTCAAAGACGCACCATGATCTCTCGCACCTGGCGGTGCAGATCGGCAATGCGGTTCGAAGTGTCACTCATAATGGGGTGGGGCTCCAATCACGTAGTCTGTTGCCTCATTTTACCACAAGAACGCTGAGCATCCCAAGCGGCCAACTTTGGGCGAATGCGTTCACCCAGTGCCCATGACTGCAGCGCTTTAGCGCCAGGGGGCTGCGTATGCGATCGTCTTCGCAATCGGTTCGCCCGGCTGGTCTCAGCCCCCCGCGTGAGCTCTCCCACGCGGGGGCTGCTTGATGCGCCTTATGCCAGCGGGGTGGGCTGCCAATGCTTGATGCGCGACCGCAGTTGCAGCAACTCGCGCAAGGCGTTGGCGATCACACGCAGATTGGCCCCCGTGGCTTTACCATGGGTGCGCGGGAAATGGTTGACGGGCACTTGCAGCAGCGGCACCCCCATTCGTTGAAACTTGATCAGCATTTCGGTATTGATCATCGCGCCGCGCGTCTGAATCTGGCACGCATGGACGGCCTGGGCAGGCAAGAGCTTGAAGGCACAGTCGATGTCGCGCACACCGTGCAAACCCAGCAACAAATGCGTCAGTTGCTTCCATCCCCAGGCATTCAGCTTGCGAATCGGTGGGTCATTGCGCTGCTTGCGATACCCCAGGATGGCTGAGTGGGGGTGCGACTCGCTGAGCGCAACAAGATCCGACAGTTGGTTGATGTCGAACTGGCCGTCGCTATCCATGAAAAAGATCCACTCACCCTCGGCGGCGTTAAAACCCGCCATCAGCGCGCCACCATACCCTTGATTTGGCACCAAGTCCACAGCCCGCACCCGTGCATCGCGGGCGGCCCATTCGTTGATGATCGCGCCAGTGGCATCACGGCTGCCGTCATTGACGACGATGACTTCGACATTTGGACAGAAATGCTGGGTCAGCCGCAGACAATCCCAGATGGTGCCACCGATGATGGCTTCTTCGTTATACGCGGGTAACACGATGGAGAGGCGGCGCGTGCTCACCACCAAACGCGGATCGTTTACCCGCTGCTGGGCGGTGTTGAGCGCCGCCAACGCCGCGCGCTCGACCATGGGCACCGGGGAAACGGGCAACCGCATTTGCTGACGCATTCCTTGGTAGGCGTTGATCACAGTGAGGTAGCGCTGCCACAAGGCCACCAGCGCGCTGGTGGGCGGCGCAACCCATGGCGCGAGTTGGAGGGGGGCTGGGAGGGCGCCTTCAAGGCTGCGGAGGCGCTGTTCGGCCTTCCATTGGTCATGCGCGGCCAGTGCGGCCAACCCACCACGTGCCTGCATCCAAAAGATGCCGTCGGGGTCACTGGGGATGGGGGTCGTCTCTCGGGGTAACACGGCAGCACGTTTCGCGGTCTTGAGCATCTCAAAGTCGTCGGGCTCATCTTCGGCATCCGTGGCGGCACCGGCATTTGCATAGGCAAACGCTGGCTGCACAGAGGCAGGCGCGCTCTGCATGCGCAGGACGGCCATGACAGTCAGCATCATGAACGCGAACGTCGCCCAGATCATCCCCTGGAAGCCATGCAAGGTGAACAACCGATGCAGTTCAAGGGGCACCAATTGCAGGGTGATCGACAGTTGGAATGACAGACTTCCCGCCAGCACGATGGCCCACAGCCACACCGGCGCAATGCGCAGCGTTCGCGCGACGGTGTGAATGGCCACCGCTGAGAGCATGATGATGAACGGCCAGCCGATCACCGTCAGCCGTTGCAGGTCGGAGGAGAGGGTGAAGGAAAACAGGATCACCAAGAACGCGGCGAAGTAGGCCCACAGCGAAAATTTCGTGCGCTCCCAAATACCCAAAATGAGCGCGGTGAGGGCGGTGAAATAGAGCGAGCCATAGGTGTAGATCGTCCCACCGTTATAGTCGGTATAGAGTGATTGCGCGCCGTAGCGAAAGTGGGTGGGGATGTATTCGCCCATCTCTGTGAGCAACTGGGTGGGGTAGTAGGGCTGTTGAATCACCCGAACGATCACCGAAGCGATGATGGGCAAGGCAATGAAGGCGGCGAGTTGCAGCCACACCAACCGTGGCGCACTACGCCAGACGCGTCCCACCTGCGCACGCAATAGCAACCCAGCGGTGCGTGGCAATGGTCGGATGTAGGGCAAGATCAACTGGATGACCCCCACAGCAACGGCCATGTAGATGCGTTCATTACACACCACGCCAATCACCGCGAGGATGATGGCGGTCGTGAAGCGCTGGCGCTGGACTGCGAGCAAGATGAGGATGATGAACGCTTGCGCCGAGGCATCGATCAGGTAGAAATCATTGAAGTTATACGCAACCGCCCAATGGATGGTGAGGTAGCCAAGAGTTGCGCAGGCCGCCTCTACGCGTGACACATTGCACCCACGAACCAGATAAAAGATGCCAATCGTTGATATGGCAAGGGCCAGCGATGTGACCGCAAAAAACCCCGTTTGGAAGGGAATGCCCAGGAAGATCAAACCATGCACGATCATCGGCACCAGGACGCGATAGAGAAATGGCGGCTCATGGGAGAGTTGATAGTTGGCATTGGGCAACGCCATATTGATATAGCGATAGAGGTCACCAATTTTATAGCGCGGATCGTGCGGATCCGTTATGTACGGTATGGTACCCGTTTTGAGGATGCCCACCGCTTCGATGATCAACAATGTCAGGGGAATGATAAGGGCGATGGCATCTTTGCGAATCTGTTGCTGACGACTTTCGCGATCGACTCGTGGCACATTGACTTTGGTTAATACCTGTGTTTCCAAAAAATCGATACTGGTCATGCCTGAGATACATCCCTTCGGTGGTGCCAACTGTGTAACGGCACCATAGTAACCGATGATCAAGCGTCTGTAAAGTGTTTAATCGAATAGGTTTCACGAAAATGTTGCCAATAGAACGCCAGGTGTTAAGGGCCAGATTTATGGCACCGGGCAAAAGCAACCGTTGACAGGTCCACTACACTATGCTAGAACGCTCATAAGATCCCCAAAGCTTTGGTTTTGAACATTAGGCGTGGTTCTGACGTCTATCTTTTCAGGACGTTTTTTTGCACCACCAAAAAGAGGCCGACTGTGAAAGCCCTCCGCATGCGCAGATTGCTGCTCGGCGTGTTCAGCGTGCTCATCCTGCTGACGGGGAGTGTCATTTCCTTGACGCTCTTTTACCAAGACCCCGTCCTTAAATCTGCCCATGCGACCAACATTGACACACCAGTGCCCTTATTTCACCCTTCCTCGGGCCTCGCTCACGAGAATCAACTCCCTGGCACCACCGCATGGCAACTTGATGCGCATGTGAATTTGAACTTCATCCAAGGCTACACCGCCACGGTTTCCACCCTGCCAGACACGCTGGTGCCGCTCTATATCAGCTCATACGCGCCGACGACTTTTACCGTGGATGTCTATCGCATCGGTTGGTACCATGGGCTGGGGGGCCATCTCTATTACCGCTCACCCCCTATCGAGAGTTTGGTGCAGGGGATCTGGACGCCCTATAATGGTTTAGAGGGTTGCCCCACCTGCACGACTGACCCGGTGACGCATCTGGTCGAAACCCACTGGCAAAGCAACTACACCCTGCCAGTGGGTGACTGGCCCAGTGGTGTTTACCTCCTCAAACTGGTCGCGGACAACCACGCGGAAAACGAGATTCCCCTGGTCATTCGTGAGGCCCATCCCCAGGCAGCGGCGCTGGCGAACATCAGCGTCAACACGTACCAAGCCTATAATCTTTGGGGGGGCTTCAGCCTCTATCATAGCGATCGCAAAGAGACCGCGCTGGGCGTCAAAGTGGCTGCCACGAAAGTCTCGTTCAATCGCCCCTATGACCGCTCAGGGGGCGTGGGCGATTTACTCGCCTGGGACATCCACATGATTCGCTGGATGGAACGTTCAGCACTGGATGTCGCCTATACCACGGACGTGGACATCTCGGAGCATCCTGAGCAGCTTTTGCAGCACCGCGTCGTGATCGTTATGGCCCATGATGAATATTGGACCAAGGCCATGCGCGATGGCATGGAAAACGCACGCGATCACGGGGTGAGCCTGGGCTTCTTTGGGGCCAACGCTGCCTATTGGCAAAACCGCTACGAACCTGATGCTGAGCAGCACCCCGACCGCGTCATCACCTGCTATAAAGTTTCAACCAAAACCGCAGCGAGCGACCCGATGTTTGCCATCGATCCTTCGGTCGTGACCACGACGTGGCGCGACCCGCTGGTGAATCGGCCCGAAAGCGAACTGCTCGGGTTGGAATATCTGAGCCTGGTGCCTTCCAAAGCACTGCCAGACTGGGTCGTTGACGCCGCACCCGATCCCTATATCGCCGCCGCTGGGCTGCAACCAGACGAGCATGTCAAGGGTGGGTTAGTGGGCTATGAATATGATGGCATCATTTCGCTGTTGCACACACCCCCCCAACTGCACGTCATCGCGGCTTCGCCCCTCATCAACACCTATGGGCGGCCCCAGGTGGCGATGTCGGCCTATTATTTCGCTAAATCAGGGGCAATGGTCTTCGACGCGGGGACGATGTGGTGGGCCGATGCGCTCGACAATGGCTCCCCTCTCTATGCCTATCAGCAAAACTTCATCAACAGCAATACAAAGATCATGGCACTGACCTACCACTTGATCAGCGCCATGCTTGCCGCCACCCCAGCCGCACCAGGAAGTGGGGCTACCGCGTCGTTTTCAGCCGAAAGGTGCGCGACGCAGTGTTTCGTCTTCCCCGCCATTTGAAGCACTGGCGCGCTAGGACGTCGCAGGGTTGACGGGCCGGAGCGCCCGCATGTGCAACGTCTCGGCATCAGCCAGATCCACCGAGCCCTGCGCAGGGCTGCGCTTGCCCCAGATATCGGGCCAATAGGTGTGCAGCAGCAGCCCCAACGCCACCCCAAAGAAGATCACGTTCAGCCACGAAATGGATTGTAAGATCCAAAAGTGCTGGAGGGGGTAAACATTCAGGATCGACTTTGGGCGATAGCGGCGAATGATAATCGACATCATATTGCCAAAGCTCATCGCGGTTGCCAGACTATACCAGATGAGGTAGCGCCGCTGCCAAATGGCGGCCAACAGGAATAGCGGAAGCGCGGGAAAGAGGTAGCGTTCGTGCTGGCCGGTGGTGAAATCGAAAAACGCATACATGACCAGGGCCGCACCCACCAAAAAGGTCACGGGGTTGGGGACGCGCCAGATCAACAAGCAGATCACGATGACGACCAAGGCGAAAATGAACCACCCCACCAGGGTCGCGGAGAACGGCCCCACCACTGGCTTGGCGGCCTTCTTGAAGGCGAGGCCCAAGCCCCACCACATGTTATAGGCATAGCTGCTGGTGTTGGGGGAAAGGCTGTTGACGATGTTGCGCAGCATCACCAGGATCTCGAAATTGGGCGGAATCAGATATGGCAGACAAATGACGGTGCATGTCGCCGCGATGGCTCCCACTGTGCGCCCCAGCGCCCGCCAGCCATCGTGCCACATATAGACCAGAAAGACAGGGGTCAGCACGACGGGTTGGGGCTTCAGCATCAATGCCAGGCCAAACATCACGCCAGCCCACCCAGCCTTGTGGTGAATGGCGAACCAAAACGCGAAAACCAAGCATAGCGCGAAGACGCCGTCCATCTGGCCCCAATCGGAGCCAACGAGGATGACCGCTGGGGAAAAGGCATAGGCCGCCGCCAGCGCGAAGCTCCACCAAAACGAAAGATAATGGCGTGCCATCCAAAAGAGTGACGCGATCAGCACGATGTCGCAGATGAGCACCGGAATCTTCTCGAAGATTGCCAACTCGCCTGAAATGAGCACGTTCGTTGGCACAGCCAAGTGCAGCAACGGATTGATGATGGAGACGGCCGTGACGCCAAAGGCGCACAGATAGATCGCTAGGGGCGGATAGTTCATCGTGGAGAAGGCAGAATAGGGCGTGAAGAAGTGGGCGTCGAGGGTCCGGCCCCAGTCTGTATACGCCTTGAGATCATAGAAGAAGCCTCCGTTGGGCGCGTAATGCAGACGAATGAGGAGGCCCACCAGCAGCAGGCCACCCACCCACCACCATTCGGTGCGACTCCGCTGGGGAGTGATGGCCAGGATCAAGGTGGTGCGATCAGTGAGGGAAGCTGGCGCAAGGGGATGCTGATGAGGGTCGAGGGGCGGGCGCATCATGAAAGCGGCATCCTTTAGTAGGTGAGGTTCTGTCAGCGTTTCCCCTATCGTAAAGGGCCGTTGCCGTGCTGTCAACCGTCGTGGTTTTTCCGCCCGCGAGGTCTTGCAAGAAATGGCGCGATATGGTATAGTACTTCTCGTGAAGCACAAAAGAAAGGGCCAACCACGTTCCCTACCCCCATTGTGCCATTCCCCCTTGACATTTTTTGTTCCCCATGTTATACTGAGTGTCTCTGAGACTATTTATGGGGTGGGCAGTGCCGCTCATACCCAAAATCTCGTCGCGCATCGCCGCGTTTCGTAGCGCGTCCACCGAGGCGTGTCTCCTTTAGCAGGATGACAATAGGAATTCCCGCAATGCTTACACGATTGACCATCGGGTGCGGCTGTCCGTGGCCCCTGGGCATCGTGTTGTCTTTGGCATACCACATGCATTGTGCCTCAGCTATTATCGACGAACGAGCGGCGTTTGTCTTGTCGCCTGCTCGCGCGCCCACCTGATCATCCCATTATCGTCACACTCGCACAGCAACTGCGCACCGCCCAGGTCCCACGGATGGCCCCCGTTCCCCATCCGACCCCAGTAGCGTCGTACCCCAACACGATACGGCGAGAGGAGTAACCAGCGCATGGCAGGCACCACAGCCGTCACGCTCCCCCCCCGACAGAGCTTCTCGCGCATCACCGACATTCGTCCGATGCCTAATCTGATCCAGGTGCAACTGGATTCGTTCGAGTGGTTCAAGCGTGAGGGCCTCCGTGAACTCTTCGCGGAAATCTCTCCCATCGAGGATTTCACCAACAAAAATCTCCGTCTTGACTTTATCGTCCCCGAAGACCCATTCGGCAAGCCCAAGTATGAAGAGGAAGAATGCCGCGACCGCGACGCGACCTATGCCGCGCCGCTGACGGTCAAAGCCCGCCTCACCAACAAAGAGACTGGCCAGATCGTCGAAAAAGACATCTTCATGGGCGACTTCCCGCTGATGACTCGCGAGGGCACCTTCATCATCAATGGTGCCGAGCGCGTGGTGGTCAGCCAACTCGTGCGTTCGCCCGGCGCGTATTTCACGTTGGATGACGACACCCCCGGCAGCCCCAAGCTCTTTGGCACCAAACTCATCCCCAATCGTGGCGCGTGGCTGGAGTTCGAGACGAGCGCCAAGCACATCATCTCGGTCAAGATCGACCGCAAGCGCAAGATCCCCATCACGACCTTGCTGCGCGCGATGGCCGAGGCAGGCGAAAAGGACCCCGGTCGCACCGACGATACGCCTGATCTGCGGACGGATGAGGCCATCATTGCCACCTTCGCGGATGTCGATACCGGGCCGTACTCGTTCATCGGCACGACCCTGGATAAAGACCCGATCAAGAATCCTGAAGACGCCATGATCGAGGTCTACAAGAAACTGCGCCCCGGCGACCCCGCGACAAAAGAGAACGCGCGCAACCTTGTTGTGCAAATGTTCTATCACCCCCGTCGCTACGACCTGGGCAACGTTGGTCGTTATAAGTTGAATCGCAAGCTTGGCCTTGCCATCCCCCAGACGACGCGCACACTGACCCAGAATGATATGATCGCCATCGTCAAGCGGCTGGTGCAGTTGGATAACGGCATCGGGCGGCAGGACGACATCGACCACCTGGGCAACCGCCGCGTCCGCAGCGTCGGCGAGTTGATTCAGCAGCAGTTCCGCGTGGGCCTCGTTCGCATGGAGCGCGTGGTGCGCGAGCGCATCAGTGTCGTGCAGGACCCCACCCAGGTCTCGCCGAATCAATTGATCAACATTCGTCCGGTCGTTGCCGCGATGAAAGAGTTCTTCGGTGGCAGCCAATTGTCACAGTTCATGGACCAGACGAACCCGCTGGCGGAGATCGGCCACAAGCGCCGCCTGTCGGCGCTCGGCCCTGGTGGTCTGTCGCGTGAGCGCGCGGGCTTCGAGGTCCGCGACGTGCACAGCTCGCACTATGGCCGCATCTGCCCCATCGAGACACCGGAGGGACCGAACATCGGCCTGATCGGCAACATGGCGACGCATTCGACCATCAACCGTTTCGGCTTCATCGAGACGCCCTACCGGCGCGTCTATCATACGCTGCACAGCGATGATCTGCGTTTGCTGGGCCGCCACGTCCGCAAGGACGTGATGGATGGCAAGAACGTGGCCGTCCCGGCGGGCACGGTGATCGACCAGCCGGTGCTGGACACATTGCTGAAGCTGAAGCCGCGTGACGTCACCATCCAACCTTGGGTTTCGCTGGAGGTCGAGTACCTGACGGCGGACGAAGAAGAGAAGTTCACCATCGCCCAGGCCAACGCGGCTATCGACACCAGCGGCCATTTCATCTCGGAGCGTGCTACAGGCCGCCACGAAGGTGAATTCGTCGAGACGAACATCGACCGCCTGGACTATATGGACATCTCGCCCAGCCAGATGGTGAGCGTCGCGGCGTCGCTCATCCCCTTCTTGGAACATGACGACGTGAACCGCGCCCTGATGGGTGCGAACATGCAACGCCAGGCGGTGCCATTGCTGCGCCCCCAATCGCCGATCGTCGGCACGGGCGTCGAAAAACAGGTCGCGGTTGATTCCGGCCACGTCATTGTGGCGCGGGCGAACGGCGAGGTCGTCAGC
>JACDGC010000833.1 GCA_013815535.1 Ktedonobacterales bacterium | reverse complement strand
ATCTCACCCTTCGTGCAAGAGGTGGTCACGAGCGGCGTGCTGGTGGGCGCGGTCATCGGCGCGGCGGTCAGCGGGCGCTTGGCCGACGCCATCGGGCGGCGCAGGATGATCCTGGCGGCGGCGGTGCTCTTCATCATTGGTGTGGTGGGGTCGGCCTTCGCGCCGAATGTGCCTGCGCTGGTGGTGACGCGCGGCATCGTGGGCCTGGGCATCGGCGTGTCGTCGATGATCGGCCCGCTCTACATTTCCGAAGTGGCACCGGCCCGCATGCGAGGCGGGTTGGTGTCGCTGAACCAACTGGCGATCACGTCTGGCATCTTGCTCTCGTATCTCGTCAACCTGGCTTTTGCTGGCTCAGGCGACTGGCGCTGGATGTTTGGCCTGGGGGTCATTCCCGCGCTGATCCTCGGCTTCGGGGTGACGTTCATGCCCGAGAGCCCACGCTGGCTGGTGGACCACGGGCGCAGCGACGAAGCCAAAACGGTGTTGGCACGGGTGGACCCTGAACTGTCGGCGGCGAACATCACCCAGACGGTGCGCGACATCGCGGGCAGCACCAAGCAAGAGCGCCGCGACCTGGGCGCGCTGCTGGCACCCACCATTCGCCCAGCCCTGCTGATCGGCGTGGCGTTGGCAATCTTCCAACAGATTACGGGCATCAACACCATCATCTACTACGCGCCGACCATCTTTCAGTTGGCAGGCTTCCAATCCGCCACGGCCTCGATCTTTGCCACCATCGGCGTGGGGGTGGTGAACGTGCTGATGACGATTGTGGCCATCCGCCTGGTGGATCGCGTGGGGCGGCGCGTGCTGTTGCTCTCGGGGTTAGTGGGGATGGCGGCCTCGCTGGCAGTGCTGGGGTTGGCCTTCGCGCTGCCAGTGGCCCGCCAACAAACGGCAGCCATCACCGTCGTGGGGCTGCTCATCTACATCGCGTCCTTCGCGGTCGGCCTCGGCCCCGTCTTTTGGTTGATGATCAGCGAGATCTACCCCGTCACGGTGCGTGGCTCCGCCATGAGCGTGGCAACGGTGGCCAACTGGGGGGCGAATCTCGTCGTGGCGCTGACCTTCCTCACACTGGTGCAACGACTGGGCACCGCGCCCACCTTCTGGCTCTACGGCGTCTTCACCGTCGTCACCTGGGTCTTCGTGCAACGCCTGATGCCCGAGACGAAGGGCCGCACGCTGGAGCAGATTCAACAATTCTGGCACGAACGCATGGGAAGCACCACGCCAGTCAGCACCAAGGGCACCGCGCGGCGTGCTTGACAAACCACCTTAGCAGCGGGTACACTACGTAGTGTCCCTGTGGCGCATTCGTCTAGGGGCCTAGGACGCCGCCCTTTCAAGGCGGAGATCACGGGTTCGAATCCCGTATGCGCTACCCCTCATGAGCCATCAACGCCCCCGTTGGTGGCTTTTTCGTGGCCGATGCACATTGCATCCATCGCGGCGGAGATGGTACGCTAGGCAAGGTCTGAATCCACTGCCGCCCATGCCCAACCTTCATTGGGGAAATCCGCCGATGCTTCACACCTATTGGCTGCGCTTGCGCGGCTTGCAGCGCAACGCCCGCCTCTTTTTGTGGAGCAACGTCATCATCAATGTTGCCGCCGCCGCCATCGGGCTGCTCTACACCATCTTCCTGACGCAACTGGGCTTCACCACGGGCTTTCTGAGTAATCTGCTGATCGTGGGCATCGCGGGGGCGGGGCTGGGGCTGATCCCGGCCCTCCTCATCGCGAATCGGTTCAGCGTACGGCGGCTGCTGATCGGCAGCAACCTCATCGGCGGCGTGGCGGTGGCGGTGCAATTTGTGATCCCCCAAGCCGCGATCCTCTTGAGCACGACATTCTTTGTGGGGGCGTCGGCCTCGATCTATATCGTGCTGACGCCCCCGCTGCTGGCCGCCACCAGCACCGAGGCCGAACGGGCGCACCTCTTCAGCATCAACGCGACGCTGGGGCTGCTGACAGGGGTGGTGGGCAGCCTCATCGGTGGCTTCTTGCCGAAGGTGCTGGCCCTGCCAGCGGTGCTGCAATCACCCCTCATCCGCGCGGCGAGCCCGCTGCTGGTGCATGGCAAAACGCTGCCATTGCAACTGGCGCTGTTGTGCGTGGGGGTGCTGGCCATCCCCTGCCTGTGGCCACTGTACCAGATGGATG
>JACDGC010000832.1 GCA_013815535.1 Ktedonobacterales bacterium | reverse complement strand
CCGCCATCATCCGCCAATGTGGAGGCGAAGCGCGCTTCACTGCGTTTGTGGCACGCCACGGCTTGCCACGCGCTGATCTCTCCTACACCGCTGGCTGCCTGTATCGAAGCGTCGCCAGTTTGATGCAGGTGCTCTGCGCCGCCAACGCATGCTGGCTCATGAACGAAAAAGGGGCAGTCGCCACGGCGGCGCAGTTGCCCATCACCCTGCCCAATTTGGGCGCACGTGTCGCCGCAATCTATGCCGCGCTGGCCCCCGACGCGCTGGCGCTCACCCACGCGGTGGACCTGCTCGACGCTCTGGTTGCGGAGATTGCTCGGGTCGTGGGTGGCTTCTGACGGATGACGCTGTGGCGTCGCGATTGCTCGTTGCCGAGCTTGGTCTCTAGGCCGTCACGCCTAGCCGTTCGGCCAGCGCGCCGACGACCGAGGTCGCTCCCTCATGCTCATTTTCAGTGAAGGATGGCTCGGTTTCTGTCGTGAGCGCGGCAAGGATCTGGAACAGACCCAAGCCCACCAGCGTCACTCGTGAACTGGACTTGTGCGAGAAGGCCGTGCCAATCAGCAGCGTGCCACTGAGTGCATCGAGCGCCAGATGGGCACGCATGGGGATGACTTTGGCGACGCTCAGTTCGTAGCGCGTGAGCGCACTATAGAGCGTCGTGGCAGCGGCAAAGCCATACATCACGCGCCTGCCAACCTTGGTGGCCCCACCGAGTTGTGGCGCGACGACAAACGCGCCTGCCGCCAGATAGTCCAATACACCGTGCACGCGCGTAGGAAGCAGTTTCATGGGGGAAAAGCCTTTCAAAAGTGTCTGACGTGATGGCGAGTCTGGGGGCATCACGGCTCCTTTGTTGTGTCGACAACGCCGCGTCGCTCTCTTTATTATAGGTCAGTTCAGGCAATCATTTGGTACCCCAACGCCATCGCATGTGCGCGTGCTTGGATGTCTGCCGCGTGCAATTGGCCCACTTCGCTGATAACCGTGATCAGCGCCCGTGGGACGCGCTCGAAAAGCGGCGCGGCAATCGTGACGCCAGGGATCTCATCGGGTAGGATCTGCGCGGCATCAGCGGCTTCGGGGTGCCACGGCCAGCCCTCTGGCGCGATCTTGGTGGTATCCGTCAACACATAGCAAGGGATGCCCCGCGCATGGGCCGCCAGAGCAAGCGGATGTGACCCCACCTTATTCACCGCGTCGCCATCAGCCAGCAGGGCATCCGCGCCGATGAGGCAGCAACTGGCATCCGCCACCGCCGTCATGAGGGCCGCATCAGGCAGCAGCGCGAGCGCCAACTCGTGCTGCGGCAGCAACGCCGCGAGTTCGCGCGCCAGCGTCACGCCTTCGCCGCCGGGCCGTGACTCCAGGATCGTGATGCTGGCCAAGCGTGGCTGCCCCGTTGGCAAGGGATGTTGCACTGCGGCGGTCAAGGCGCGGCTCACGGTGGCCGAACGGCTGAGCGTCACCACCCGCGCTTCACTGTGCAGGCGCGCCACGAACTCCGTCGCCAACCGGGGGCCGCTGCCCGCTGCGGCAAGGAAGTTTCGCCGCACGCGATCCAGTTCGGGCAACCACTGGGCGCGGTCGGGGGCTTGCAAGGCCCCGGCCACCTGTGCGGCAAGATGAGCCATCGGTGCCATGCCCGCGCGCACGACCGCCATTCGCCGCGCTGTTGCCATCAGCAGTTCATGTGCCTCGGGCAGGCTGATGGCGTGGGCTTCCGCCGCGCCCCACAGCCGCTGGATGATGAACCCAGCGCGTTCGCCCAACGCCGCCGCGCCGCTGGTGTGGTCGCCATGAATCCCCGCTAGCTCGGCATCGATGAATTGCTGTAGGTCTGTCATTGCCATCTTGCTTTCCCCTTCCCTTGCCTGCTGTTCCTGATCATATGAGCATGGTCACGGGATGGTTCAATGAAGCTGTCAAGGTGAACGCGGCGTGATCCTGTTTATAGATGCTGCTGGAAGAAGGCGATGGTGCGCTCGTGCAGATAGATGCGGTCGGCTTCGCGGCGGGGCATATGGCGCTCATCGGGGAAGATGAGTGTGACGCGACACATAAATCGCCGCCTTGTGACAGATAACATGGCTGCACAATTCCTCGCTTCACGGCAGTTTTGTGACAGCATATCGTGGTCGAAAGTTCTAATTCGCCAAACGGCCACTTTACA
>JACDGC010000831.1 GCA_013815535.1 Ktedonobacterales bacterium | reverse complement strand
TCGGCACGGTGGCCAATCCGCGCCCACAAGTGCTGGTGCGCTGTGGCGCGGCGACGGGGGAGGTGCTGGTGCAACCCGCGCCCAGCGGTGCCGTTGCCGAGGCCCTGGACGCGGCAGACATCCACCCCCGCACCGATGGGCTCCACGAGGCGTTGCGTGGCCTCACGTTCGCCATGCGCCCCAGTTCGTTCTTCCAGACCAACACCACCCAAGCCGAGGTGATGGCCGAATTGGTGCTGGCACACATCCCAACTGACCACGAAGCAACGGTGGCGGATGCCTATTGTGGGGTAGGCACCTTCGCGGCACTGCTGGCCACCCGCGCCGCGCACGTGCTGGCGATGGAAGAAAGCGCCAGCGCCGTCCGCGACGCGCGAGAGAATCTGCACACCCTCGGCCTGACCAATGTGGAGGTGCTGCAAGGCCGCGCCGAAGCCTTGCTGCCAACCATCACGACACCGCTCGCCGCCATTGTGCTCGATCCACCCCGTATGGGGTGCTTGCCCGACATGCTACGGGCCATCTTGCTGCGGCAGATCCCCCGCGTGGTGTACGTCTCGTGCGACCCGACAACCCTGGCACGCGACCTCGCCACCCTCACCGCCGATGGGATATATCGACTGCACACGGTGCAACCCTTGGATATGTTTCCGCAAACCCATCACATCGAATGCATCGCCGTCCTCGATTTCGTGGGGGAAGAAACCTCCACAAAGTAAGGCGCAGCCAGCCCTGAAATGGCCTCATCCAGTAAAAGCGAAACGGCACAAAACCCTTGAAAAATGATGGTGACCTATCACATCTATTAGAAGCAGCTAGACTAGTCTAGCTGCTTCTATAATATTTCGTTGCAAGTCACACGCGAATTGTTGGAGGAAATCCGGTCCACTGGAGTTCAGGAGGAAGATGCTGCACATCGTTGTAAATCAAGAGAGATGGCAGACGCCCAGGAGCATAGCGAATGACGGTGAGGGCAGCATTGCCATGATTCAGACCTATCCAGCGCCACTTCGGGGCGACCATCGCGTGGCTCACGAGCCAACCGATGAGGTAATTGTGCGTGACAAGGAGTTCATGGCGTTCCTCTTCCCCTGCTACAGATCCACTAAACGTTTCTAAGGCTTGTTGAGCCAGCAACGCCCCATGCTCTCCATCTTCCTTTGTGAACTGGTCAAGAAAAGATGCCAAAAAGGGAACACTGTCACTGGGTAATTCACTTTGCTGGGGCAGATACGGAACGTAATCTCCGGCGGCTAGTGACATCTCAAGAGGAACGCCATCCATCTCTTCCTGAATCAACACTGCCGTTTGCGCGGCTCTCGGTAAAGGCCCATGGTGAATCATTGAAATGGGTCGCCCCCGAAGCCGCCGACCGAGCAATCTCGCTTGCTGACGTCCATTTTCCGACAGACCACTTTCATCTGATACAGCCTCACCGTGTCGCGTAAGATATAAGTAACGAGTAGCCATTGTAGTCAATCCGCGACCTCTCCATGCACAATTTCTTGTTTCCGCACAGAGTATACCATAGACTTGCATCTAAAGAGACTAGCTCATTCTATCATCACAGAAAGACTGCAAGACCACCAGTATTCATGAGGAGAATCGAACAATGGCTATTTCTCGCTTAGGCGCCTTGCAACGCGAGATGAATTTCAATCTCCCCACATGGACTGTAAAGCGGCAGAGCCAGACGCATCAAGTCGCCAGCGTTAATCTTGACATTTTGGCCGGTGATGAGGTGAGGGGGAGTGATATTGCACTCATAGCCATATTCGGATAGCCCTTTACTCGCTAGACCAGTGATAACATTGCCTAGTTCCGCAATGCCGCTTTGCGCCATATCGTCGAATTCCTCGAAAGGCTGCCCCATCATTTTCCCAACGATTTGGCAGGCTGTTTCGATCGACATACCATAATACACCGTCCCATATGCTTGCCCAATCACCCCGATTAAAACATTCACATCATGGGTACTTCGTTGCCCATTCTCGATACGCACTGCCCCGCGCTGCACGTTTGCCCCCAACTCTGTCTTGAGCACATTAATCGCTGATTTCACAAACGGATTGAGAATAGCAACACTCATTCCAACATCTGCCATCGAATTCAAGCTCCTTAATGCCCAGCGAATTGCGCAGTTTGGCATCCGTTGACGACGACTAACGCGTAGCCTTTCT
>JACDGC010000830.1 GCA_013815535.1 Ktedonobacterales bacterium | reverse complement strand
CGCGAAGGGCATGTCGAGCTGATTGCTATGAGTGGAAATTGGGAAAAAGCCTCCGCAGCTACCCAGCATTTTCTGCATTGCCCGAAACCGCTGGCCTATACCGGAGTAGCAGAAACGGTTCATGCGCTTTCATACGTTTCAGGCTACCGTTATGTCCCTTTAGGGATTGCTGCCGCTACGGAGTGGACCACCGAAGCTATCAAGTTGGCCCCACAATGTCCCGAAGCTTGGATCGAGCGAACGATCATTCTGAGCAAAGGGCTTTCACGTGCCCATCTGCTCTTAGCTGAGATGGCCTTGTCACAAAGCCAAGCAATTGCTCCAGATCATCCTCGTCTCCCAGCAGCGGAATTCGCAGTCTATACACGTCGGCGTCAATACGCTCAAGCAGAACAGGCGGTACGGCGCAGTTTGGCTTATGCTGACGAAGGACAATTGTCGACCGTGGAACGGCGCGCTTTACTCAATAGTCTCGCCATAAATCTCGATGTTCAGAGAAAAGCAGCCGAAGCCATTACGATCTATCGAACGTTGACCACCGATTTTCCCGACTATGCTTGGGGATGGCATAATGGTTCACTAGCGTTGTTGCGAGCAGGAGAGCTTGAGGAAGCATTGCAGTTTAGCGATCGCGCCATCGCTCTCATGCCATTTCCTTTGGCACTCCAAACAAATGCCAAGATTCGCCAGAGGCTAGCACAAGTGGCACAGAAGTAACTTCTATGCTACTTGTGCTGCACATTATATCCAAAACAAGAGGTAGGGATGGCACGAAGTGAGTACACATCCCTCCCACTAATTTTCGTGAGTCACTTCTTACTAACGAGAAGTCTGGAGGAGGACAAGAGGACCGCACGACCCAGCAAGCGCGCCTTTTCGCGCACCTCCTCTTCATAATCGCGCCCCTTGCGCTCATCGAGATCAGCCATCGCTTCCAGAAAATCTAACGCCTCATGCATCAAGTCGATGCCCACCTTTTGAAAATGCCCGTGAATCACCGACCGCAGCTTCAGCAGCCCATAAATCTCGGCATCAATCGCCTCGGGATTGTGCACCACCGCCTTTTTCCGGAGCAGCGGCATGGGCGGCGCATAGGAGCCAAAATCGGCACGCTGAATGACTTCCCACGCCGGATCGGTCGGCCACCGCGAGCGATTGGAATCCGCTGAGGGCACAGTGAGCCGCATCCAGCCGCGATGGGTCACATCGGGGGCATGGTCATGTTCCGGCGGCAAGCCCACGCTATACCCCCAGAAGTCGCTATAATGCCCAATCGCTTGCCACGGATCATCGAGCCACACCCCGGCCTCTTTGCCGAGGTACGTTTGCATTTCGCGCATCACCGGACGCATGAAGCGCAGTTCCACGCGGAAGAGGGGCATATCGGGCGTCCATCCCCCCGCTTGATGCACCACCCGCATCCACGTCTTGCCCGACAACCGCTCTTCGAGCTCTTTGTTGTACCAAGCGGCAGAGAGTGGCGCACCAGGGGAGAAGGCGAAGCCAGAGGCACGCGGTCCGAAGAGATACACCGCCGCCCCCTCTTCATCAGCGGGTGTTTCGTCCCCCACATCCTCCTCTTCGTCGTCATGATCAGCAACGAAGGCATCGGGGTCGCTGTCATAGGCGAAGAACGTCGGGTCAAAGTCGTCCCATTCATCCGGCTCCCCGGACAGATAATCATCGAAGGTGCCCATCACCGCGAACTCTGCCGACTCATCCGCCACTGAGGGGACATGAATCCCCTTGACCCGCGAGCGCGTCAGCACCCGGTCGAGATCTGCCGGGGAAGGCGCGAAGTTGGCGACATCCACACACAGATGCAGTTGCGACAGGCGGAACGTCAGACCGTAGAATGCCTCATCATTCCACATCTGGCGGAGGAGTTGCCGCACACCATCCAGGGCCACTTGTGGGCCATAGGTCCACAAGCATTCCGCTGATAACCGGAAGGAGCCGAGCAACTGACCGAGCGGCATCTTGCGGAAGCGCAGCATCACGTAAGCATTGCGGAGCAGGTAGGACCACGAGACACCCTTCCCATCGCCTTTGGTGCCAATACCCGCCTTGTACATAATCAGTACATCATCAGCGATGTATCGAAGAGACACCACGGCGTTTCTACGGCCTTATCCTCAGCTTGGGCGTGCTCTTTCAGCCGCGCACACACATCGTTGAGA
>JACDGC010000829.1 GCA_013815535.1 Ktedonobacterales bacterium | reverse complement strand
CGGTTGGCTGGATGCGACCAGCGCGCCGGGTGACCCACTCCCCAGCGAATTAGCGAAGCGCTTCTACGTCGACACCGCGACGGCGACGCCCGCCGCGCTGGCGCTGGCCGTCGCCGCGCTCGGCAGTGACCACGTGCTCTATGGCTCCGACTGGCCCCTCTCTGCCACCGCCCACCCTGGCGATCCCGCGACCGACCCCATCACGATGGTCGAAAAACTTGCCGTTGGTCCAGCGGGCCGTGCCGCCATCCTGGCAGATAACGCGCAACGGCTCTTTGGGGAGTAGCGCCTGTGGGCATGCAAGCATGCGGTTGGTTGGCAAACAGGGCACCCCGGTTTCATCCCTGCCCCACAGTAGCACTGGCCTGCATCGCTGCTGTGGTTTCTCGCTTGAGCCACCACCATGCCCCCCCTGCGACCAGCGGTACGAGTGCCAGCAACCCAACGAATATAGCCAGCCGATGTGGACTGTCCGCGAAACATGCACCACTGTGGCACCAGAAGATCTGCGCCAACACCAGATTCACCAGGACGCCGAACGCCGCCAATGCCAGCCACCGCCCGCTGACGCGTCCGCCACGCGCGGCCAGCAACACGAAGAGGTAGGGGTACGCATCGAAGAGGTAGCGCGCCCCCACTTGATACCACCCCGTCAGGTTCCAGGCCAGCGTCACCACCACCAAGGTCCCCACCGTCGCCCACAATGCCGTTCGCAGCCAACCCGGCAAGCGCGACCGCGCAGGCGCGAAAAATAGCAGAAAGAGTGGCGTCGTGAAAAAGAGGCTCGTGCCATTGCCACCCCGCAGCAGATCGATCTGCGGCAGCAGGTCATAGGGTGTGCGAAAGGTGAAAGCGGGCAGATTGAGGAAGTTCGCTATGAAGTTAGGCCACAGATAGTGCCAACTCACCAGCCCAAAACGGATCTGGGGATAGTCCTGCGCGATCTGCATCCCATAGCCACTCTCGAAAAAGCTGCCGAAATACAGCTTGTTGCGCACGGCCCAGATCACCAGCGCCACGCCACAGGGCACCGCCAGCGCCGTCACAGCGCGCCACTTGAGCGAGCGCAACGACGCCAGCACGGCTGACCCAATCAGCGTGCGCCATGCCACAGCAGGTGCGCGCCGACGTGCATGGGGCAAAGTCTGCTCCAGGTCGTGCGTCTCTTCATTTGCTGCTTGATTGAGTGTCGCTGGCGTTGGGCGCATGCTGGAATGCGCGAAACACGCCAGCACCACGATCCCCCCCAGCACATCCGGCGAGCGCGTGAGGAAGAGCGCGCCAAGCGCAGCGGAGGCCAGCCACCAATTGCCGTGCAGCGCGCCCAACACCATCAGCAGCGTAAACGTGATCGCCAGGGTTTGTGCCACGAACCACACCGTGCCCCCCAGCGCCAGCCACAACGCGATGGTCCCCACGCCGAAGGTAAGCACCAGCACGACCTGCTCGCGGGGCGTGCGTGCCGACCACCCGCGCGCCCCCAATTGGCGCACCACGGCGTGCAGCAGCGCCACATTCGCCGCCCCCGCCAGCCAGCCAAACCAGATATCGCTGAAGTGGTCGCCCAGCAGCGCGACGAAGGGCAACATCAGCAGCGCGGGCGCGGGGGGATAGACGATGTATTCTTTGTTGCCCAGCCGCACCAGATCGTGCCCCAGCCACGCAGGCACGTCTAATTGACCGTTCAACCAACTGCGGTCCTGCGCCACGAAATGCGCGGCGTAAGAGATGTGCGTGGCGTCCTGGTGAAACACCAGCGCCAACCCCCACAGCAGCGCGAACATGCCCGCAAAGAGCGCCACCTCGGTGCGCCCCGCCTTAATGATGTGCATCCTTGCCCCTCATTCAGCCATTCTCATCCGCAGCCATTCGCACACCGCATGCCGCACCGCGCCACTATGGCATACGACCATTTGCCCTTTTTGCTGTGATCTGTTATGCTGCATCGTAAGACGAGCGGTTGACGCACACGACATGGATGCACCAGGAAGGCGGACGAAGTATGCAGCAAACATCCCCAGGCGAGATCCTCCATAATGTGCTGCGGACGGTGTTGCGCGCCGTGATGGCGATCTTCCTTTCGGTGCCCATCGCGGGCGTGTTGGCGGCGGGGGTCGTGGAAGGCGTCGGCGCGGTGGTGAGGCATCAATTCCCTGGTTCGCCGCTCACGCACATCCTGGC
>JACDGC010000081.1 GCA_013815535.1 Ktedonobacterales bacterium | reverse complement strand
CGTCAAGGAATATGTGCGCACCACCATCGCCAAGGTGCGCATGGAAGGCTACGTCGAGACCCTGATGGGCCGCAAGCGCTTCATGCCCAACCTGCTGGGGTTGCCGCTGGCGCAGCGCCAGGCAATGGAGCGCGAGGCCATCAACATGCCCATCCAGGGCACCAACGCCGACATCATCAAGCTGGCGATGATCAGCCTCGATGCCGCCTTGCTCGACCTCAAGATGCGCTCGCGGATGATCCTGCAAGTGCACGATGAACTCGTCCTCGAAGTCCCCGACGATGAGATCGACCTTGCCGCCAACATCGTCCGTGCCCACATGGAAAACGCCATGCAACTATCCGTCCCTCTGCGGGTGGAGGTCAAGGTAGGTCGCGACTGGTACTCAACCGAACCGATGGAGGGCTAAGGTTGCCCCGCGAAGCGCTATCCCATCGCCGTGGCACTGCTCCCCTTTGCCATGCCACCTACCTAGATGGTGAGTTGCGACATGTTGGGTGCAGCAAGCTATAATCCCTGCAAGACCCCTAAAGGGGTGACACAGCGATTGGAGCAGCAGCCAACATGGCGACACCGCATACGATCCCAGGCACCACCAACACAGCAGCCGCAAAGCAAGGTGGGGCAACAGCCGCCCCACCCAATGGCGGATGGATTCTTTTCGCAACCATCCTGGGGTCGAGCATGGCCTTCATCGACAGCACGGTGGTCAATGTGGCCTTGCCAGTGTTGCAGCGCGACCTGCACGCCACGACCGCCGATGTGCTGTGGGTGGTGGAAGGCTACGCCCTCTTCCTGGCGGCGTTGATCCTGGTGGGGGGTGCCCTGGGCGACCGCTTCGGGCGCAAACGCATCTATGCCACTGGCATCGTCATCTTCGCAGTGGCCTCGGCGATCTGTGGCATTGCCCAGTCGCCGGGGCAGTTGATCGTGGCACGCGCGGTGCAGGGCATCGGCGGCGCGTTGCTGACGCCTGGCAGCCTCGCCATCATCAGTGCCACCTTTCCCGCGAAAGAGCGTGGCCGCGCCATTGGCACATGGTCTGGTTTCACCACCGTGACCTCGGCGCTCGGCCCCGTGGTGGGCGGCTTCCTCATCCAGTTCTCATGGCGGTGGATCTTCTTCATCAACCTGCCACTGGCGGCGCTGGCGCTGGCTGTCCTCTTCATTCATGTGCCCGAAACCAAAGATGAAGGCGAGACGGGGCCGCTCGACATCCGCGGCGCGTTGCTGGCGACGGTGGGGCTGGGGGCGTTGGTCTTTGGCCTCATCCAAGCGGGGTCGGCGGGCTTTGGCCACGCGGGGGTGATCTTGCCGCTCGTTGTTGGGGTTGCCGCGCTCGCCGGATTCTTGTTTCTGGAGCAGCACGAACGCAACCCGATGATGCCGCTGAAGTTGTTCAGCTCACGGATGTTCAGCGCGACCAACCTGCTGACCTTCTTCCTCTATGGCGCCTTGGGCGGCGCACTCTACTTCCTCCCCTTCAAGTTGCAGCAACTGCATGGCTATACCGCGCTGCAATCGGGCATCTCGCTGCTGCCCTTCACTATCATCATGTTTGGGTTGTCGCGCTGGGCGGGCGGCTTGGTCGCGCAATATGGCGCGCGGCTGCCGCTGGTGATCGGCCCGACCTTGGCAGGCATCGGCTTCTTGCTCTATGCCCGCACAGGCACCGATGGCAATTACTGGACGCAATATTTTCCGGCGGTGCTGGTGCTGGCACTGGGCATGACCATCACCGTCTCGCCGCTGACGACCTCGGTGATGAATGCCGTCAGCCAGGATCGCGCTGGCATCGCCTCGGGCGTCAACAACGCCGTGGCACGCACCGCCAGCCTGGTCGCGGTCGCAGTCTTTGGCATCATTGTGGCCCAAATCTTCATCAGCACGGTCACCGGCAACCTGACGGGGCTGCATCTGGACCCAGCCACCCAGCACGCCATGTTGGCCCAGCGCGACAAGCTGCTGGGCGCGCAGGTCCCCGCGAATGTTGCCGCCACGACGCACCACGCCATCGCGCAAGCCCTCGACAATGCCTTCGTCATGAGCTTCCGCGTGGCGATGCTCGTCGGCGCAGCGTTGGCCTTTGGCAGCGCCCTCATCGCCTATTTCTTCATCGATGGCGACCTGCTGCCCAAGCGGGGGGAAATCGCCGCCAAACCGACGGGGCCTTCCCGCGCGTTAGCTGGAAAAGCACGACGTATTCCCTCACGGAACTGACCAAACCGCCTCTGCACCCCGGCAGCGTCATCACAAACACACGCTGCCGGGGTGCGGCCATAATTGCCACACGTGGTACCATGAACCTTGCTCATGCCCGGCTAGCATTTGGTGCGCCCTACCCGAAGCACCTGGACGAAGCGTCTCATAACCACAGACGCAATGCTAGCGTAAGCCGCGCCAACAGAAGGATCAGGTGTCATGAAAGCCGTTGTCTTCCTCACCAATCTGCCAAACCCCGAACAGCATCCCCTCTTCCGGGCGCTCCAGCAGATACCCAACATCACCATCGAAGCGACCGACCGCGCCGCCCGTCTGACCGAACTCAGCGCCACCGACGTGGTCGTGACGTTGATCGATCCCACCCTTGCTCATCACCCGTTCGAGGAACGCGAAGAAGCGGCATTGGTGGCCCACCTGCGCCAGGGGGGCGGCCTCGTCGCCGTCGGCGCCTCCTCCGCTACCTGGCAAGGCACCGCCACGCTGCGGGCGGCGTTGGGCATCGCTGATGGTCGGCCCACGCCGCAGTGCGAGATCATCGCGGAAACCACCACCGCGCATCCCCTCACGCGTCGGCTGCCATCAGACTTCATAGTGGTCGATGCGCCGCTGCTGCTGAGCGACTTGCCCGCCGACGCGCTGCCCTTGTTGCGCACCACCTGGCAGAGCCAAACCTTCACCCTGGCCTATCTGCGCCCTGTCGGCGCGGGCCAAGCCATCGTGCTGACGCTGGGGGGCGCGCCCCTGGCCTGGGACGCGCCAACGCTCAGCCAGTTCGTCACGCGGGCGGTCGGCGCGGTCGCGGGGCAACGCGAGGGCGCGGCGATCAATGTGGCGATGATTGGCTATGGCGCCATCGGGCGCGAACACGGCGAGGCCATCAGTCAGGTCGAGGGCTTGCACTATGCCTTGGTGTGCGACACCAACCCCGCCCGGTTGGCTGATGCCCAGGCCGCCTTTCCCGGTGTGCGCACCAGCCTGGACCTCGCAGAGATTGGCACGGATGACGCCATCGACGCGGTCATCATCTCCACGCCGCCCAACTCCCACGCCCGCATCGCCGCCGCGATGCTGCGCGCTGGCAAGCACGTCATCCTCGAAAAACCGTTTTGCCTGACGGGGGCCGAGGCCGACGAACTGATCACGCTGGCCGCCGACCACCAGCGCGCCCTCACCGTCTATCAGTGTCGCCGCTGGGATGCCGACTATCTCGCCATCCAGCAGACCATCGCCGCTGGCGCGATTGGCGAGCCGTTTCACCTCGAAGCGTTCATCGGCGGCTTCGAGCATCCCTGTCATTATTGGCATTCCGACGCGGCCATCTCTGGCGGGGCCATCTATGACTGGGGCTCCCACTACCTGGATTGGATGTTGCAACTCGTCCCCGACCGCGTGACCAGTGTGCGGGGCACCGAGCACAAACGCGTCTGGCACGACGTGACCAACGCCGACCAAACGCACGTCCATCTGCAATTCGCGGGCGGCCAAGAAGCCGACCTGTTGCAGTCCGACATCGCCGCCGCATTGAAACCCAAATGGTATATCTTGGGGACGCGCGGTGCCATCGTCGCCCAGTGGCGGCACATGTCCGTCGCTACGCGCACATGGTCTGGCGCGCTCAACGAAGATCGCTTGGCCCCTTCGGAAGCGCTGCCAACGGTAACGGTGCACGAGCGCGACGGGCGCGGGCTGGTGCACGCACGCGAACTCACCCTGCCATCTGCCCCGCTGCATGCTTTTCACCGCAACTTCGCTGACCACCTGCACAACGGCACGGCGCTGGCCGTCACCCCCGCCTCGGCACGGCGCAACGTCCACATCATGGAGGCCGTGCGCCGTTCCGCCGCCCAGGGTGGCGTCACCATCCCCATCGAAGAGTAGCCACCTTGCCCCCAACTCAAAACAGCGGGAGATAATTTTGGATGATGTATGCCGCCAAAACGCCTAATCCCACCGAGAGCGCGGTGCCAATCAAAAAGATGGAATAGTCCGCTGTGAGCGCGCTGGGGTGGGCGTCCTTGTGTTGGGTGCTCCAAGCGCCCGTAGTCTTCATGACCAACCAAATGGCGATGGCCTCCACACGCCCCGTGAGGATGGAGGCCGTCGCGATGGATTGCTCGACCGCCCCCACGAAACGCGGCAGCCACCACTGGTAGCGTGGTGGCTGAACGGAACTATTGGCGGCATGCTCCCACAAAGTGGGGCCATAGATCTTGGTCAAAAAGAACCACGTAAGCGTGCGAATGATGGGATTGATGAGCACCCACCCCAACACAATAGCGACACTCCAGACCCCCAGCGTCTGCATCAAGATTGACATCGACGGGCTTCCCTCCACCGCAAAGATACGACCAGTATAGGGATTGATCGGCACCTTGTCAAAAGGGCATGCCTCCAAATTGATCATGACGCCATCCTGTGATACAATAAAGATATATCGAAAACAAAAGTGAGACACACCACATGGGTTGGCATGGCATGAGCCCCGATTGGGGCGAGGTGCAAAAGGGCAAACGGGAACACGTGACGGTCGGTCGCGTGCTGACGCTCTTCGCGCCATATAAACTGTACGTCGTTGGGGTGCTGATCTGCATCCTGATCGGCGCGGCGCTGGGCGTCATCCCAGCCTATCTGACGGCGCAGATCATCGACCGCGCCATTGGCGGGCACGATGCCCACTTGTTGGTGACGCTCAGCATCGCCACGGTCGTGCTGGTGCTGGTGGCGGGCTTGGTGGGTGTGCTGCAAAGCTACTTGAATAACGTCATCGGGCAGCGCGTGATGGCCGACATGCGCGAAAAGCTCTATCGGCACCTGATGGATCTGTCATTGCGTTTCTTTGGCCGCAATAAGCTGGGCGACCTGATGTCGCGCTTCAACAATGACATCGGCGGCATCCAAAACGTCGTGACGAATACCTTCGTCAGCATCGTCTCGAATGTCGTCACCATCATCGTGACACTGGTCTTTATGATCGCCTTCAATCCGCTGCTGGCGCTGGTGGCGGTCATCATCGTGCCCGCTTTCGCCATCCCCACCCGTCAGGTGGGCAAGGTGCGCCGTCGCCTCAGTCGCGCCACGCAAGAGAAGCTGGCCGAGATGGGCAGCTTCCTCGAAGAGACGCTGGGCATCAGCGGCATCTTGCTCGTCAAGAATTTCGTCCGGCAAGACTATGAGAGCGGGCGCTTCAATAAAACCAGCCGCGAGATCATGGCACTGCAAATCCGCCAAAACATGGTTGGGCGCTGGTTCTTCATGTTCATTGGCCTCTTTTCCACGCTGGGTCCAGCACTGGTCTATCTGGTTGGCGGCTTCGAGGTCATTGGCGTCATCAAAGGGCACGTCACGGTTGGTGAGATCGTCGCCTTCGTCGCGCTCTTGGGGCGGCTCTATCCCCCCACGACCCAATTGATGAACGTCTGGGTTGACATCCAAGGCTCCGCGTCGCTCTTTGACCGCATCTTCGAGGTCTTCGATGAGCCGCGCGACATCGCCGACCAGCCCGGTGCGCCCGCCCTGCCGCCCGTGCAGGGGCACATCGCCTTCGAGCACGTCGATTTCGCCTACGTCGAAAACCGCGAAGCGCTGCACGACCTCTCATTCGAGGTGCAGCCAGGGCAACTGGTGGCACTGGTGGGGCCAAGCGGCGCGGGTAAGACGACCGTGACGATGCTGATCCCGCGCATCTATGACGTGACGGGCGGCACGGTCAGCATCGACGGCCATGATGTGCGCGATGTGCAACTCTATAGCCTGGACGCGCAACTGGGCATGGTGACGCAAGAGACGTATCTCTTCCACACCACCCTGCGCGAAAACATCGCCTATGGTCGCCCCGCCGCCACGGAGGATGAGATCATCGCCGCCGCCCAGGCCGCCAACATCCACGATTTCATCATGGAGCTGCCCGAGGGCTATGACACCATCGTCGGCGAACGCGGCTATAAACTTTCGGGGGGCGAAAAACAGCGCATCGCCATCGCCCGCGTCATCCTCAAAGATCCGCGCATCCTCATCCTCGACGAGGCCACCAGTTCGCTCGACTCGCACTCCGAGGCGCTCATCCAGGCGGCGCTCGAACCGCTGATGCGGCAGCGCACCACAGTCGTCATCGCTCACCGCCTGTCGACCATCCTCGCCGCCAACACCATCCTCGTGCTGGACCATGGCCAGATCGTCGAGCGCGGCTCGCACCGCGACCTGTTGGCGCAGGACGGCATGTATGCGCAACTCTACCGCGAGCAATTCCGCGCCGAGACCGAGCGCATGACCGCCCTGCAAGCAGCGGCTGAGATCGCCTGACGCGCCGCCAATGCGAAGACGGCGAACGGTCAACCGTTCGCCGTCCCCTTTAGCAACGTGCCAGCCTAGTTGCTTGGCGCGTAGACGAAGTTCTTGAAAGTGGTGGTAGCAGACGTGGTCGCTTTATCATTCAGATTGAAGCTGACCAAGCCCACGAAATCCGTTTTGGCAACCGTGGAATCGGTGATGGTGGCCACCGTTTTCCCACCGACGGCAAACGTATGCGTTGACCCTTTGGTAATCACTTTTACGGTTTGCACCGCTTTAGCGGTCCCCACCCCTTCTTTCAACTGCGTGAGTCCATCCGCACCTTCGGAGCGCGCGATGACGTAGCTGCCATCCGAGCACAGCGCAAAGAGCAAGAAGCCCCCCGTGCTATCGCTCCCCCGCGAGGCGATGGAACCACACCCCCCCGTGTTCTTGGAAAGATCCATCTGTACGCTCAGGCTGTAATCATTGGTGATCAGCCCCTGCGGCCCATAGAACGAGACGAAGCCAAAATGCGGTGTATTTGCGGGCTGTGTCACCGCCAGACCCGTGCTCGCGCACTTGATGGTGGTGTCGGTGTCACCAAACACGGCGGGGGCTGCCCACGCGCCATTGCCTTTGTCGCACTGTGGGCCAGGGATCGCCGCGCTATAAGGCTTCGTGCGCAGCTCCTGGGTGGTCACCGTCGCCGTGGCCGCCGCGTCAGCAAAGCTGAGCGTTGAATTGGGTTGGGGGGTATAGGCGAAATTCGACAAATTCGCCGAGACGCCTGCCTGGGTGGGATCACTCAAAACCAGACCAATCGCTGTCGTCTTGGTGAAGGTGGCATCCGTCACCGTCGTCACGACCTGATTATTGATGCTAAAGGTCAAGACGGCCCCTTGCACCAACACCTCGAGATGCCACGTTTTCGTCGCAGGCGCAAATCCCTCCGCCAGCTTGGTCGATGTGCCCGAGGTAGGCGCGCTTTCGGCGATCCAGTCGCCATTCGCACGGGCGATCACGATCTGGCCGTCGCCGCCATCCTTTTGCACATGCACGTTCAGGCCGACGCCCGCTTCCGTGTCACCCGAAACGATGGTCGCATCGACCGCCGCCCGATAGCTATCAGCGAAACCCGCCCCATTTTTCCCCAGGAAATAGAGTTCAGCGACCGTTGATTTATCGCTGGTGCGGGTGAAGAGAAACCCATTGCTCTGGCAGATGCCCGTCGCCTTGCTATCCAGCGCCTGCCACTTGCCGTCACCTTTGTCGCAATTCAGGCCCGGCTTGGCGGCAGTGTAGGCCGTCACTTGGTCTTGCGACGACTTGCGCGTGGTGTAAATCAGCGACCCCGCGACGACCGCGACGATGAGGAGCGCCGCGA
The DNA here is from genome assembly GCA_013815535.1 of Ktedonobacterales bacterium. Lineage (GTDB taxonomy): Bacteria > Chloroflexota > Ktedonobacteria > Ktedonobacterales > JACDGC01 > JACDGC01. Next base: position 2,601 of record JACDGC010000081.1, on the reverse strand, counting down.
CGACGCCCAAGATGAGGCCTAACGGATTGCGCTTGGGGGTAACTGGCTGCAACTGCGGCGCGGGCGGATAGGGATTATAGCCCCCTTGTTGAGGATAAGGAGGGTAGCCCCCTGGCTGCTGCGGCGGTGGATACCCACCCGTTTGCGGCTGCTGCGGGTATTGCGGGTAGCTAGCTGGCTGCTGGGGATATTGCCGATAGTCGCCCTGTTGCGGATTTGGGGGGTAGCCTCCCTGTTGCGGATTTTGAGAATACCCACCTTGCTGGGGGTTTTGGGAATATCCACCCTGTTGCGGATCGGGAGGATTGCCATACGGCGGCGGTTGATTGCTCATGGGAAATACGTTCCTCGTGATGGAGCACATCTGATGTACAGATACGTAGCTTGACGTCCAATGACGCCACAACAATGAGACGAGCAAGCACAAGAAATATAACATGACCATTGTGGTACGTTTTCACACGCGCCCCCCGCATGCCGCGCCCCGCCATTTGTCCCCTTGACAATGGCCTGCTCCTCGGGTATTATATCCGTAACGGATGCATCCGCCAACATACTAAAACATGCATGACACACGCGACCACTTTGGTCATTCGAGAGGAGGCTCATTTGACGGACCCCGCACACGCAGACGCCAATGCGCTGTTGCCATTGACGCCCACCGTTTTTCACATCTTGCTGGCCCTGGCGGATGGCGAAAAGCACGGCTATGCCATCATGCAAGAGGTCGAAGCTCACACACAGGGCGCGATGCGGCTCGGCCCCGGCACCCTCTATGGCTCGATCCAGCGCATGGTGAAAGATGGCCTGCTGACGAAAGCCCCGGAGCGGGTCGACCCTGCCCAGGGCGAGGAACGCCGCCGCTATTACCGCCTGACGGGCTTTGGGCAGCGCGTCATGGTGGCCGAGGCGCATCGGCTGGAACAATTGGTAGACATGGCCCATCAAAAACACGTGCTCCCTGGCCTGGGCACCGCAGGAGGCACCGCATGACGCCACCACCCTCCCGCGCGACGGGGGCATGGGCCACCCGCCTCTATCGCCTGGTGTTGCGCGCCTATCCACGCGCCTTCCGCGAAGAATACGCCGATGAGATGGCCCTGCTCTTTCACGACACCTATCGCGCTGCGACGCAGCACGCCGACCCATTCAGCACCCTGCAATTCTGGGTGCGCCTCGTTGGCGATGTCGGCACGAGCGTTTGCCGCGAACACATCACGCATCTGATGCACCAGGGTTGGCTGGCCCGCGCGCTGGCCGGAAGGGAACCGCTTACCATGGCCCTCCAATTCACGCTGGATGTCGCCCAGCACACCGATATCGGGCGGGCACGCCCCAGCAACGAAGACAACCTCATCACGGTCGTCCCCACAGATCCCCAGCAATTGCAGACCAAGGGCGCGCTCTTTGTCGTCTCGGATGGCCTGGGGGGCCATAGCCGTGGCGAGGTTGCCAGCGAGATGGCTGTGCAAGGCGTGCGAGACGCGTACTACCAGAATTCGCACGACGACATCCCCACCGCATTGCAAGCCTCTTTGACGGCGGCCAACTCAGCCATCTTTCAGGCAAACGAGCGATTGCGCGCGCAACCCGGCAACGCGGGCGAGATGGGGGCGACCTGCGTTGCCGCCGTGCTGCACGCACACATGCTCTACGTCGCGAACGTGGGGGATAGCCGCGTCTATGTGCTGCATCAGGGGCAGCTCCGCCAGATCACCCGTGACCATTCCATCGTCGCGCAAATGGTGGAACGTGGCGAGTTGACCCCCGCTGCGGCGCGGACCCACGAGCAACGCAACATCATCTATCGCTCGCTGGGCCGTGCCACCGTGGAGGTGGATAGCTTTGCCCTGGAGGTCGCGGAAGACGACGCCGTCATCCACTGCACCGATGGGCTCTCTGGCGTCCTGGGGGATGAGGAAGTGCGCGCCATCGTCGCGCAATACCCACCCGCCGAAAGCGTGCAACGCCTCATCGCCAGCGCCAATGCGGCGGGCGGGCCCGATAATGTCACCGCCATCGTGGTGCGCGTCACGGGGGCCTAGCCACAGACAACATCGCGGGGAGGATTGCGGCAAGGTTGGCCTTGCTGCGGTCCGCCCCATCTGTCGCAGCTTTGTCGCACATCCCCTTCCCCGGCACGCTGGCTCTTGTCGCCAGCCGCCGCGTTGGCTACGCTTCACAACAGAAGCTACATCACCAACGCTAAGGGAGCCTCCCCCCATGACCGCCATTTCCGCGCCCCCCATCACCATGACCCCCTTCGACGCCGTGAATGCCTGGAGCCTGCGGGCCACGCTGCGGGCATTTTGGCTGGCGATGTGGGCATTTTCCATTGGGCTTATCATCACGCTCAGTTGGGATGGCTGGTGGCACAGCACCCGCGTCTTCGACACGGCCTTTTCCCCACCGCACCTCTTTGGCTATGCCATGGCGACGGTGTGTGGGCTGCTGGCGGGGCGGCTGGCCTTCACACCGCATATGCGTCGCTGGTTTGGCCTGGGCAGCGTCCACGTATGGCCGGTGCCATTCGCCATCCCCGGTGCCCTTTTTATCTTGGGGGCGGGCTTCGTGCTGCTGGGCATCGCGGGGGCGCTCGAC
>JACDGC010000080.1 GCA_013815535.1 Ktedonobacterales bacterium | reverse complement strand
TTGTTGGCCTTGAGGATGGATTTGCGCGTGAACAACGCTAAACCAGAGTCGAGGCTGCCGACGCCATAGAGCTTGCCATTGTACGTCCCCTGGTTCACGATGGAGGGGAGCAGATCAGCCTTCACATCCGGCGCGATGCAGCTATCGAGTGCCCGCAGACTCTTGTTCCAGGCGTAATTATAGAGGTTCGGCCCATCCAGGTACAAGATGTCTGGCAGCGTGCCAGAGGCCGCCGCGGCCTTGACCTGATCGCCAAAGGTTGCCGCCGGGATGGTCACCTCTTTGATCTGGACCGCGCTTTGGCTGCCGTTGAAGCTGTCGATGACGGCCTTGAGGGCGTCGAGATCGTCCAGCCCACCGCTAAACCACGCCGTGAGGGTCGTGACACCAGCGGGCGTCTTCCCCGTACATGTCGTCCCTGATGATGCCGTGCTACTTGTAGCACTGCCGCAGCCTGCGAATAAGAGCGAGAGAACCACCAGCACCAACGAAAATGGCGCGATGTGACGTTTCAGCATGAGTGCTCCTTTGCGAGAATCGAACAACAACGTCTAGGAACAACACCGTTCAGTTACGACGCCGTGCGCCGCAACCTCTGACGCGCGGGGTAAGCGGTCCTCCTCCCTCGCTTGGGATGCATCGGGGGTAGCATGGCCGGATGCAGTTCACGACATTCGCATCGGGTAATACGCGATCTGAGATGGGTTGTAGTGATTGTTGATTCGAATCAACAACTACGCTAGAGTATACACAACAATAATAATGGTGTCAAGTGGCTCGTGTGATTCGAATCAATGGGTGCCGCAATTGGTCATCCACCCCACATGAACAGTAGCCTCACCGATCAACGACATCATCATTGCGCGCAACACCCATACAGGTGCTCCATCACATATCGGCAGCGACAGGTAACGACGCGATGGCACCGCGACGGGTCACGCTGATGGCCCCCGCGCGGCAGGCGCGGGCGAGCAGCCCTTCGAGCTGTGGCACTGACAGCGTGGCAAGGTCATCGGGCAATTCAGCGAGCAGGGCGGCCAGAAAGGCATCACCCGCGCCGATGGTGTCGATGACCGGGCCGAGCGTCACGCCTGCCACGCTGCCGAGGGTCGTGCCGAGCCGATAGCAGCACCCCTCCGCGCCCCGCGTGACGACGACCAGCGACGCGCTCGTTGCCACCTGTGCGAGTCCCTGCATCAGGTCAGTCGTTCCGGTCACGAGGCGTAATTCGGCTGCATTCATCTTGAGCAGGTCGATTTGCGTGAGCGGCTCGCGTATCGTTGCCAGGCCCGCCGTCACATCGCCCCATAACGCGGGACGCCAGTTGACATCATAGGCGATGCACATGCCCGCGGCACGGGCCCGCGCGAGCGTGGCCAGCAACGTCGCGCGGGCCTGGGGATGCGCCAACATGACTGAGCCGCATGCCAATATCCGCCCCGCAGCGAGCACGGTCTGATCGACTTCCTGGGGCATGAGCGCGGCATGCGCCCCCGATGCGAAGGTGAAACGTGGCTCGCCCGCCGCACTCACCCCAACGAGCGCCATCGTCGTGTGGGCGCTGGGGTCTGTGACGACGCCACGAGTCTCGACCCCTTCAGTGCGCAACAGATGACGCAGCCCCACACCGAAATCATCCGCTCCCACTTTGCCGATGAAGGCACTGCGCTTCCCCAGGCGGGCCACGCCCACGGCAACATTGGCTGGTGCTCCCCCTGCACGCGGCACCAGCGCCGCCGCGTCAAAGAGCGAGTCCGTTGGCGCAGTCGCCACCAGGTCGATGAGCGCCTCGCCAAAAGCGACCACATCAAAGTGTTTCAATGGGGTGCGAGCCTCCTGTGGTGACAGCGGGCCACCGTGACGATGCACGATAGCGCGCAAACGAACGACTCGGCACCAACTTTTGCGCTGGTAGCCAAACCATCCATAGAATCATTGAATCGAATCGGTAACTGTGTTAGAGTATAGAGAACCGCGCAGAACGTGTCAACGGTTTTCCTTCATCTCACGCGATGGTCCACGGAAGTGCCGGTGAGAACCGCCATTTTGCCCCAGGAGATGCTTAATGTCGAACACAACCAGCCCGGATGTTGCGGGCCTTGCCCCCGACCATCTGCGTCCCCGTTATCATTTCATGCCACCCGCCAACTGGATGAACGATCCGAATGGCCTGATCCACTGGCAGGGGATGTATCATCTCTTCTATCAATATAATCCGCAAGGCGCGTTTTGGGGGACGATCCATTGGGGGCATGCTACCAGCCGCGATCTCGTTCACTGGGAACATGAGCCGATCGCGCTGCATCCGGGGCCTGGCAGTTACGATAGCGATGGGTGCTGGTCAGGGTGCGCGGTCGATGACCACGGCACGCCGACCTTGCTTTACACGGGCAAGGAAGGTGCCCACGAGTCGCTCGTGCTCGCTCGCGGCGACGCACACCTGCGTACCTGGGAAAAACAGGCTCAAAATCCGGTCATCGCGGGGCCACCGCCCGAAATCGACAGTGTGGGCTTCCGCGATCCCTGTGTGTGGCGCGAAGACGGTGAGTGGCGCATGGTGATCGGGTCGGGCATCCGTGGGGTTGGGGGGGCGGCGCTCCTCTACACCTCGCCCGATCTCGTGCAATGGGACTATCGCCACCCCTTGGCGGTGGGCGATGGCGCGACGGGGGTGATGTGGGAATGCCCCAGCTTCTTTGCCCTGGGCGACCGCCACGTGCTGACCCTCTCGGTGCTGCCACAAGAGGCGGTGTTTGCCTTTGTGGGGACCTATGCCGATGACCGCTTCACGCCAGCGTCGATGAGGCGGCTCGATGGGGGGGCCGCATTCTATGCCCCACAAACCTTCATTGATGCGCATGGCCGCCGCATCCTCTTTGCCTGGCTCAAAGAGGAGCGCGACGCCGCCGCGCAGCGCGACGCCGGGTGGTCGGGCGTCATGTCACTGCCGCGCGTGCTCACCCTCGATGCAGAAGGCATGCTGGGGATGTCGCCCCCACCCGAATTTTTGCAACTGCGCGGCTTCACGCAAACGCTACTGCTCGACCTCTGGCCCAGCAAGCGCGTGACGATACCGACCAACCGCCAAGGGCAGTGGGAGGTGGAGGTGACCTTGCCCGCGTCGATGAGCGGGCAGGTCAGCCTGAGCCTCGTGGATGAAACAACGACATTCGCCGAAATCGTCATCGACCTCGATGCCCGGCGTGCGGGGTTGCAAGAACACGATGCCACCGTTGCCGCGTGGCTGTCCATCCAGCGCGACGGGGATAACCCGCTCAAAGTCCGCTGCTTTTTTGATCATTCCGTGATAGAGTGTTTCATAGCCGGACACGTGTGTGTGACGAAGCGGGTGTATCCACCGACCCTCGCGGGGGTGCGGTTGACGCTCACCCAGACGAGCGCGACCCCCACGCAGGTCGGCATTCGCCAGTGGGATCTCCGTGCGGCGGAGTTTCACCTGGCCTGAGGCGGCGAAAGGGATCGTGCTATGACGTCAGACGCAAAGGATACCCGGCGCAAAGGCACCGCAGGCACGCACCGCCGCCCAACGACCTATGATGTCGCCAAGCAGGCTGGCGTGGCGCAGTCGACCGTCTCCTATGTGCTCAACGATGTGCGGACGGTCACCATCCCACAAGAAACGCGCGACCGCGTGCTCGAAGCCGCGCGGACGCTGGGCTATCGCCCCAACGCGGCGGCGGCGAGCCTGCGCATGGGGCGCACCAACACCATCGGGTTGATCAGTGATGAGATCGCCACGACCCCATTTGCTGGCAAGATCATCAAAGGCGCCCAAGACTATGCCTGGGAACAGGGCAAGATCCTCATGATCATCAACACTGATGGCGACGCTGACATAGCCGCCGCTGCCATCACGCTGCTGCTCGAACGGCGCGTCGATGGCATCATCTATGCCGCTATGCACCACCAAGAGGTCTTGTTACCCACGACCCTGCGTGAAACGCCCGCCATCCTCTTGGATTGCTTCGTGGCTGACCGTTCCCTACCCTCGGTGACGCCTGACGAGAGCGGGGGCGGCTATACCGCAACCCAAACGCTGAGCGCCCACGGCCACCGCCGCATCGGATTCATCAATTTACAGCCAGACCTGCCAGCAGCGGTGGGCCGTCTGGCGGGGTATCACGCCGCTCTGCGCGAGGCTGGCATCGCGCTCGATCCCGCTTTAGTGCGGCATGGCAATAGCCGTGCTGACAGTGGCTACGCCCTCACGCGCGAACTGATGCAGCTCACCGCGCCACCAACGGCGATCTTTTGCGGCAATGATAACATCGCCATGGGTGCCTATGATGCGCTGCGCGAACTGGGTCTGGCCATCCCCAACGATGTCGCCGTCATTGGCTTTGACAACCAAGAGATCATCGCCGCCTATTTGCGTCCGGCCCTCACCACCCTCGAGTTGCCGCACTATGCGATGGGGCAGTGGGCCGTGCGTTATCTGCTCGATCATACGGAACACTCCGCCGATGAGGCAGTGCCCCAGGTCGTGTTACCATGTCCGTTGGTCATGCGTGACTCGCTCTAGGGAATGACAATCGCATTCTGTGAAATGGAACGAGAAGTAGGCGTGAGGAGCGTGCCGCCCACCTCGGTCATGTCTACTCCCCAAATGTGGTTGGGATAGGCCACGGTGGTATGACGGAGCAAATAGGGATACGTGCTCGCTGCATGGTCGCGCTTGCTCATGTTTGGGCCGGGATGCAAACCCACGAGGCGCATTTCGCGCATAGCGCATGCCACCGTCTTCCGATTGACGGTCCACCCTTTCTGCTGAGACTGGGCCGTGCTGCGGCGATAGCAGTACACCGGTGTAGATGGCATTTCAGCGCGCCCTCTTTCGGTGATGGAGCGTGGGGGTGATAGGAGCAACTGCTACTGGGGGACCATCAGCAGTTCCGCTGGTTGACTCACCGATAGCTCGCTCCTTTCCCGTTCAATGAGCGCTTGGCGCTCACTCCGACTCAAGGAATCGGCCAGATTTTTTGGGGAGTCAGTCAGTTGCGTGATCAACCGCCCAATCTCGGCAAAGAGTGTTTCGCGTTCGTGCTGCCATGCGCGCTCCCATGGGCTCTGACACAGTTTTGGTGACTCTGCTCGGTTCTTGAGGCGAACCCCACCGTCATTGTCACCGACCCATAGCCGCGTTTTCCATGATATAGGTGGGCGAAGGGGGACGTGCACAGCAGATGAAATTGCCAGAGTACGCCTTGGCCATTATTCCCGAACCAAAGATTGTGGACTATCTGCTGTCGTTCACTCATCCTGATGGACGCGGGAAAGAGGACAAGTGGACTTGGCCCGGTTTGGTGGAGAGGAGGAAGGGCCAAGTGGTACATTCAAGAGCATAAAAAGTGACCACGATGGGTACACCATAACGGGTGATCACCAAAGCATTCAAGCAAGAAGCGGTGCAACTCGTCCTGACCAGCGGCAAACGTGCCGTGCAGATCGCGAAAGACTTGGGTGTATCGGACTCCGCCCTGTCACGTTGGGTCCGTGAGAGCCGTGCTCAACCGGAAGCAGCGTTTCCCGGTAAGGGGCATCAGAGTCCTGCGGAGGAAGAGCTCCGTCGCCTGAAGCGCGAGAACGACCTGTTACGTCAGGAGCGTGACATCCTCAAAAAAGTGTTGGCCATCTTCACGCACGAGCCGATATGAAGCAGCAGTTCATCCACGAGCAGAGGAGTGACTATCCCATTGTCACGCTGTGTCGGGTGCTGAAGGTGGCGCAAAGTGGCTAGTATGCGTGGAAACAGCGGCAGCCGAGTCGGCGGCATCAAGAGGATGCACAATTAGCCAGCATCAGCGAACCTACTTTCGCCCAAGAGCGTGCGGTCTCTGGCAGCCCACGGATCCATGCCGCATTGCATCGGCAAGGGATTGCCCGTTTCATACACCAACTCGGATTGACGGCAGCCACTCGCAAGCGCAAGCCGCGCACCACGGATCGTGCCCATGATCATCCCATCGCCCCGAATCTGCTCAATCGCCAATTTAGCGCCACCGCTCCCAACCAGCGCTGGGTCGGAGATATCACCGTGGTGGACACGCAAGAAGGGTGGTTGTATGTGGCGGCACTCGTGGATCGGTACTCCCGTCGGTGGGGGGGCTGGGCGATGAGTGCGCATCCCAATGAAGCGCTGGTGACCGCTGCTTTTCAGATGGCGTATCGCCAGTGCCATCCGCATGGGGCCTTGCTCCATCATACCGATCGCGGGAGTCACTATACCAGCCTAGGATAGCGCCAACTCCTGGCAACCTGCGGTATCCAAGTCAGTATGAGCCGACGAGCCAATTGCTGGGATAATGCAGCGGTGGAAAACACGGAAAACGGAGTGTACCGACCGTATGCCCTTGGTCTCCCATCACCAGGCACGAACCACGATCTTTGAATATCTGGAGGTCTTCTCCAACCCTCAACGCCTTCACTCAACCTTGGGCTAGCTGAGTCCAGCAGCATTCGAGCAGTTCTCTACAACTCCTTGACTCTTCTGCCTCTCCCTCAAACTGGGGCCAGTCCTCGTATGGTATGCTCCCCACGAGGACTTCTGAAAGAGGATTGCCGTATGCCTGCTAAGAGTTTCATCGGATCCGTCGAGGAAGCCGCGCGCGGGTGGTATGCCACCGCGCTGCGCGGCGAAGTCAGCGATGCCAACGTGCGTGCCTATCTCCATGCCGCCACGCAGATCGAGGATCTCTGGCAACAAACCGATGAGCGCCTTGCCAACGCGCTTGCGGCGGGGACATCCCCGTGGGAGGCGGATGCCGCGCTCCGCTATCCGTTGGCGTCTATCCGCAGCGCGCGCACCTATCAGGTCTTCGTCCAACAACTGTTGGCGATGGATGCCGCCGCCGATCCCGCGACGGCGGGCTATCTGCCGCGTGTCACGTATGACCAAGCCAATGCCCTCTGTCACCAGATTCAGCCGCATCTGCAAGAGGCCGCTGCCAGCCTGGCCGATCCCCACTATGAACCCGCCCAGACGCTGCCCCTCACGTTGGGTCCCCGCATCGAGGCGGAGGGTCATCCCTGTCCGGTGCCGCATTTGCAAGGCATCATCGCGGCGGCGCATGAGATGCGCGAGTGGGCCGCCGGACTGCTCGCCCAATATGAACTGGCGCTGACACGGGCGCAGATGCCCATTCCCGCTGAGGTCACGATTCATGTCACCGCGCTGCATCGCGCCATGGCCGAAGCCGATTCCCAATTGGACTTTGGCGTGAACCTCGTCGGGCAAGTCAGTCAGCAAGCCCCCAACGCCGAACTCCACGAACAGGCCGAGGACCAACTCTGGGCGGCGCTTTCGACGTACTTCTTGCTCAATCAGGTTATCGCCATGTCGGACTGGCCGAACACGGCCACCGTCGTCGTGCGCAAAAAGGGACGACCGAAAACCTATCGTGATCGGCGTATTACGCCCACGGATCTCTGGCGTATCGCCGCCCCAAGCGCCCAATCAACGCTCCGTGGCACCGAATTTGGCACGGATGAGATGGCGGAGATGTGCGAGAAGATGGGCGGCATCCTCTCAGCCGGGGCGCAACAGTATCTCGATGAGGTCGATGCTGCCCTCCGCCAGCATCAGGTGCAGCGCATCGCGGCGATGGCGAATTGCCCCTTTGAGCCGCTCTATCGTGCCAAGAGTGCACTGGATGTCGCGGGAGCACATATCCCCGCTGGGCATGAGTTCCACTGGAATTATCATCGCGGGCATATCGAGATGGCCCCCCGGTTCGGGCGCGTTGACGACTGGCAGGAATGTGAAGAGTAGGGCGCATGGGGACCCCGTTTCAGGTCCAGGTGACCGCCACGGTGGCACTGGCGGAGACATCGCCGCTGAGGCTATGAAAGGCCGGTCCCTGGCAGGGAAAGGGCGTCACCTCCTCCGCGAGGGTGAGCATTCCTGCCCCGCTGGTCAAGGAGCGGGTATCGAGCAGCGTCATCGTTGGTCCTTGGGTGGCGGGCACCGAGAAGACCTTGCTGGTCGGACCCATCGCAATGAGATGGAACGGGGAAGACCGGGCGGTGTAGCGGACCAGCGTTTGGGCGCTGCGGGCAACGGCGGCCCCATCATGCGGCACCAGGATGACGGGGGCTGGTGGGAGCGTTGCCGCCAGCGTTGCTGAGGCCGAGCCGGAGGTGTAAGTACACACCAGGGAGTGCCCCTCGAGATCGCTGACGGGGAACGCGGCCTCAAACGCCCCGGTGAAGCGTCCGAGGGTCACACCATTGCAGATCATCTGTTCGTTACGAGTAAACTGCACCAGTTTTATTCCTTGACTGACGGCAAGGGTCAACAACGCCTGCGATGGGGAAGTGAGAGTGGTGCCGTAGGACAGATGCACCCGCAGATCGAGTTGGCCGGGCGAGGTATCGGCGAGCGTCGTTGAGGGCGCGACGCGATCCACTTGGGTTACGCCAGTGGTACAGCCAGCCAGAACGAGCAGGAGCAAGATGAACGATAGGAAATGGCGCATCGGGAACCTCCTTGGGGAATGCGATCGATCACGAGACGCCATTCCCCGCGCGAAAGTTCCCGCCTAGTGCTGGAGGAGACACCCGACGAGGGCTGGTGAGGCCCACACGACCCCCGCCAACATGACCCAGGCCCCGAAGATGGCCAGCTGCGTGCCAGGGAAAGGACCGCGCAGGGGCAGGTGTGCCAACGGGACAAGCAATGGCTCGGTGAGCGGACGGGTGAGGGCCACCAGCCGCACATCGAGATCAGTGGCCCCATCGAGGAGGCCCACCTGGCTCGTGTCCAGGGGCGTCGGCGACAGGACGGCCCAGAGGGCCAGGGCCAGGGCGCGCGTGGAAGTCGCCTGCCGGGCGGAGCGGTCGGCCAGCAGTTCCGCGTGCAAGCGCCAGCGGTGGGCGAGGGTGCGCGTCCAGGTCGTGGGCAGGATCACCTCCGCCAGGAGTGTCCCCAGGAAGCGGCGGAGCGGGTCGCGCCGGCGCCGATGCGCTTCCTCGTGGGCGATCGCCGCCCGCAGGGCTGGCAGTGGCAAACGGTCGATCAGCCCATCACTCACGTAGATGGCCGGGCGGAGGAGTCCGGCACACAACGCCAGCGGTGCCGGTTCGGCCAGCAGGCGCACGTTCGCCGGGGCGACCAGGGCCTGGAGGTGCGCTTGCACCTCCACCGGGCAGGGAGCGCTGCGTCGCTGCAAATGGCGGATGGCCTGCCCTTCGTGGCAGAGGCGCACGGCGATGACACCGAGCACGAGCAACAGACCCCCAACTGCTACCGCCGCGACGGCATGGGCCACCAGCCACCCTGGTGGCATATTTGTCATGACGTGCAAGCAGGAACCGATCCACAGGGGAACGGCGATGCCGCCCAGGAGGAGGAAGCTCAGATGGGGATGGCGCGTCATGTGGGGTCCTCCTCAGGGGTCATGAGGCGGCGTAGCACAGCGAGTTGCGCTGGGCTGGCGTCACGAACCGCTTCGACGAACTGCGTGATGGCCACATCGCCATATTCGGCCAGCAACTGCGCGGCGACACTGCGCGTGACCTGCACGTCCCGCTCAGCGCGGGTCTGGCTGGGGCGGTAGTCGTGCGCTCGCCCGGTGGTAGCGCGAAGGAGTATCCCCTTTTCGACGAGGCGATTCATCACCGTCTGCACCGTTTTATAGTTGGCAGTGGCCCCCAAATGGGCACAGACCTGGCCGATGGTCGCCACGTCCGTCGGGGAGGCGGCAGTGAGTTCCCACAAGGCATCGAGGATGCTGGCTTCGAGGGGACCCAGCACCCGGGCAATGCCCGCCTCGCCCAGACGAAACTGTCGAATGGGTAGCGCTTCATCGGGCATGAATCACCGCCTGTTTCTCGTGGTGCCGCACATCCTGTGGGAAATTGTCCAGTTAGCTTTTCACGGTGATGGCGGCATGCATGCCCGCGTCGTAATGACCAGAAAACATGCAGTCGAATTCCAGCGCCTGCGTCATGCCCATCCCCGGCATCGACGTGTCGCCCGTGAAGGTGTAGTCCAGGGTTTTCGTCTCGCCCGCCCCCACCATGTCGACCATCGCCAGCGCCATCTGATGGGCATCATCCATCGACATTGCCCCCATGTTCGCCATCTGGGGCATGATCATGAATTCGTGAGCACTCTGGCTGGTATTTTTGACGACGAAGTGGTAGGACTTGCCAGCCGTGAACTGGGTCTGCGAGGTTTTGATGGCGAAATCACTCAGGGTGATCTGCACGGTGCCCGTATCCGCACGACTGCCACAGGCAGCCAGGAACACAGCCAGGCCGAGGACGACCCCGATGAGAGAGCGGCGCATGGAACAACTCCTTGAAACAGATGTATGCACTCGGCTGAACGCATCTGTTACATGTCGTAAGATACCCGTTGTCTGATCAGAAGATCAAGGGGAGAGACGAACTTCCCTGACGCCCCCGCTCCTGAGTACGGGCTGTGATGGGCCGATGACTCGTTGTGAGCGCCCTGTGATGAAC
>JACDGC010000828.1 GCA_013815535.1 Ktedonobacterales bacterium | reverse complement strand
ATCACCATTGACGATGGTGGCTCAGCCGTGGCGCGTGGGCATCTGGCTGAGGCCTTACACCAGCTTGCGGAATATTTCGCGGGTGAGCGGCGCGTTTTCACCCTCGCGCTGGCGATGCAGGGGCCAACTTTTCATCAGGCGGCCTGGGAAGCTGTGGCGCGCGTGCCCTATGGCGAGACGCGCAGCTATCTGGATATCGCGCAAGCGTTGGGCGATGCCCAGGCGACGCGGGCGGTGGGGATGGCGAATGGCGCGAATCCACTGGCCCCTGTCGTGCCGTGCCACCGCATCGTGGGCAGCGATGGACGCCTGACGGGCTATGGCCCTGGCATGCCGCTGAAAAGGCGCTTGCTGGCGATGGAAGGCGCGATGCCCGCCAGCACCAGCGACATTGATTATGCTGCGTGGCTGGCGGTGTTGCCGCCCTCGGCGCTGCTGGGCGTGAGGGCGACCAAGGCGCTGTGTCGCCCCACCTGTGACCGTGCGCGACGCTACGCTGACCGCTGCCCGCGTATTTTTTACGATGTGGCGGACGGGGTGGCGGCGGGCTTTCAGCCCTGTGCGATGTGTCAGCCAGCGACCCCCCATTTGGTTGGGCTGCTGTGAACCCGCCACTGATGACCCGCGAGATCGAGCTTTCCCCCGTCGCGCCCTATGATTTCATGGCGGCGCTGGCTTATCTGCGTGGGGCGCATTGGGCGATTCTCGAACGCATGACGGAGACTGCCTATCTGCGGGCGCTGCACCTGTTGGGGCAGGCAGTGCTGCTGGAATTGCGTTCGGAGGGCACGCCTGCGCAGCCGCGCCTGGCACTGCGCGTCACGGCGGCGGCGGTGGATGATGCCTTGTTGGCAGCAGCGGCGGCCCACATTCGTCGTGTCTTCACTTTGGATGTCGACCCCACGCCCTTCCTGGCGCTGGCGGCGCGCGAGCCCATCTTTGGGGCCGTCGCGCAGGATGCGGCGCTCTTTCGCCCGATCATCATTGCATCGCCCTATGAGGCGCTGTTGTGGGCGATCATCGGCCAGCAAATCAACACGACCTTCGCGGCGACCCTGAAACGTGTGCTGGTGGAGTTGGCCGGGCACACGCTGGTGATTGACGATGAGGGTTTTCCCCTGTTGCCCACCCCCGCAGAGGTCGCGCAAATCGTGCCTGCTGCGTTGCGGGCGCGCCAGTTCAGTGGGCAAAAGACCGCCTATGTCCTTGGTGTTTCAGCAGCCATCGTTGCGGGCACGCTCGACTTTGCCCAGTTAGCCGCGCTGCCCGCTGAGGATGCCATCACCGCGCTGATGCAGCACAAAGGTATTGGTCGCTGGACGGCGGAATGTGTGCTGATGCGCGGTCTGGGCGCGGTGGACGTGCTGCCAGCGGGTGATGTGGGTTTGCGCGCCGCCATCGGGCGGGCCTATGCCCTGGGGCGCCACGCCAGCGAGACGGAGGTACGTGAACGTGCCACGGCATGGGCGGGTTGGCGAGGCTGGGCGACCTTTTATTGGTGGCGTTCGTTGCAACTGGCGCGGGCAATGGGCTGACCGCGTGCCACACGGTGATGGGAACGTTCACACCCCTATGGAAAGCCGTGGATGACCAGTTGCGCTGGGGCACTGCCCAGGTCGGCGGGGCGATAGGTGGCGGTGATGGTGCGCGTCTCGCCTGGCAGCAGGGTCAGGTAATTATCGCTCCAGAGGATCGGCGCGATCTCGGTGCCGCTGGTGCCCTTTTCCAGCGCGACGCGCACGAAGAAGGCGACCGCTGACCCACTGTTGGTGACGGTGATGGTGTGCGTGACCGTCGTGCCATCGCTCAGCGGGGTATCGGTGGTCTTCAGCGTGGGTTGCGGCAATCGCTGCAAGGCCGTGTAGTCTGGGTTGTCGCCAGCAGGTGACGCGGTGGAAAGCCAATAGGTTGGCTGGCTCACCACCTTGCCATTGACGCTGAGCGTCAGGCGCAGGAAGTAGGTGGTCGAGTAGTTGCCAGTGGGCACGCGCAACAGATCCTTGACGCCATCGGCGGCGATGCCCGTGCTCACATCGCCGCTATCCCACGCCTGTTTGCCGTTGATGTTATAGACTCTGGCACGGGCCGTCATGCCCGCGAACGCGTTGCGGGTCGAATTGATGATGCTGACCGTGCGGTCGAGGTAGGTGTATTGGATATGCAGCGGCTCTAGCGCGGTTTGGG
>JACDGC010000079.1 GCA_013815535.1 Ktedonobacterales bacterium | reverse complement strand
CCACACAACCAGGGTAAAATCAAAGATGATGTCGCCAAAGACTGAAATGGCCCCGCCCGCGAAGAGCAGGCCGAAATTGCGATTGATCAGCAAGCCGGGTTTGCGCGGTTGGGCCGCAGTGGTAGAATCCATGGTGAGGCTCCTTCGTTCATCGGTTTTGTAGGTGATGTGACGGTGCGAGTCTTCGGGAGCGTGCAGCCGTGTTCGAGACGGCTGTGCGCTTTTACCATTGGCAAAGGGGCAGGCTCAGACACCACCCCCCTTACGGCGCAGCACTTCACGCACCTCGGGCGAGGCGATCAACTGGCCCCAGTTGCGAAACTTGACCACCGCGCGTTCGACCAACTCCGCCGAAATATCATCCGGAAAGCGACAGAGGCCGACGACCATGATATCCAACGGGCGATTCTCGGCCACGGCGCGCTCAAGACTTTTGCGGCTGAAATCGCCACCGCCAATGACAAAGGAATGTTCGACATTCGGTTTGGTTGGCGGCACGGCTGGCTCAGTCATCGGTTTGCTGGCGCCTTGGTTGGCCACCATGCGATGCGCGATCAAGCTGATGATCCACTCGCCCTCGTCGGGGATGCCGCGCGGCGTATCAAAAGGCTTGATGCGTGCCGAGATGTCTTGGAGGATGGCGCGAAACTCATCCTTGGTGGCATAGAGCGATTCGCTGCTGAGCGTCAGGGGCTCATCCGCTTCTGGATGATCGGCATGCTGGTTGACCGCGCCCAGTGCCTCGTTGATGATCAACTGGAACCATTCGTTCAGCATCCCGGTCACTTCGTCGCGGGGGGCCGTCCCCAACACGTCGGGGGCCATCCGCAACGATTTCGCGACGGAACGATAGTACTTTTCGAGGATGCCCCCACGTTCGCGGGTTTCCACCAGATGGACGACGCCAATGCGCTCTAACTCGCGCACATGGTAGTGCACCTTAGCGGGGGATTCACCCACCCGTTCCCCCAGTTGCGTCACCGTCATGGGCTCACGCGCCAGCGTTTCCACCAACCGCAGGCGTAACGGGTCCGAAATGGCCCGCATTTGCTCGATGGTGGTGAGGTAAAAGACCTCAGCGATGTCTTCCATAGCTTTTTTTGACCGATCAAATTTTCTTGATAGATAAACTATGCCATAGGGATTAGAATTTGTCAAGCACCTGGAAGAAATTACGGAGTGCGCAAAGGCAGGCAACGTGTCTTCGCACGAGGGATGATCGTCTTGTCTTCTTGACAATAGCTGGATGACGCGCGATAGTAGCAGGGGCATCTCAACAGTCGCTTTGCGCGTCGGTCGCGTGGAGGCAGGTATGGCGGGTGTGCATTCAGGGGCGTCGCTGGACGATCTCGTGCAGCGTTGCGCGGATGAACGCGCAAAATATGGGGGAGGGACCTCAGCAGACCCACGCTATTGCCTCGAAATCTTCCGGCGCGCCCTGGTGGAGGGTGCATCGGATGCATGGTCAGCCATGTACGAGGCCTATTACCGTATGGTCCTGGGCTGGGTGAAACGCCACCCAGCCGCTAAGACAGTCGAACTGCGCGATTCGCTCGAAGCCTATGCCCATGAAGTCTTCGAGCGCCTGCATTTCTCGAATCGCAAACACCCCGTGGATGTCTCATCCCTTGGCGCGATTTTGACCTATTTACACACCAGCGTGAACTGGGTGATGTTGGATGCCCTGCGCCAAAAGCGGCGCGAAGTGCCCCTGGAAACGGTGTTTGAGATCGCGCTCCCCGACGACAGCGACAATGTGTTGGATGTGATGAGCGGCCAAGAATTATGGGATCTGGTGCGCCAGGTTGCCACGCCCCGCGAGTTGCGGTTGGCCCATGCCCTGTGGGTCGAAGAGTATCGCCCACGCGAAATCCCCGCGCTGTTGCCAGAGGACTTCCCCGACATCCAAGAGGTGCGGCGGTGTAGCGCCAATCTGGTCGATCGTCTGCGTCGCAAATATCGCCGCCCAGCGCAATAGGTGGCGCGGTCTGCAAGGTTTTTGTGAGCCAATACCCAAAAAATACGATATCCCTCCGTTTATGTGGAAGAGAAGACCCCCGCAGCCGTAAAATAGAAGAGAGACGGGGGCTGGCGCGCTGGCATTGCCCCCCTGCACCGCGATGCCTAAGGAGTGCTCGCGCCGCAGCCACCAGCCCACCCGGAGGGATAACCATGGAACCTTGCATCGACCCCACCGCCGTAACCCAGGAACAGCTTGGGGCGTATGCCGCTGATCCATCGGATGCCCCGCCCACGGTGGTGGGGCATATCGCCGCCTGCCTCGGCTGCCAGCAGGAGGTGCGCGAAATGGGCTCATTCACCGCCTATCTGCGCCAACAACTCTATCGCTTCGACTGCCCGCCCCCCGAGAACCTGACGGCGCTGGTCGCAGGGACGCTGGAGGCGGCACGCGGCAGCATCGACGCGCACATGCTCACCTGTACCCGATGCCAAGAGGAACTGTCGCTGGTGACAGCCGCGTTGGCTGACCACGACCCCATCCTCGACTGGCAGGCCCCCACCGCCGTCAGTGGCGCGCGGCGCTTGCTGGCGTCCCTGCTAGAGGCCCTGCCGCCGGGCATCGCGGCCCCCGCCCCCGCGCTGAATCTCCGCAGTGCCGGGGCGGGCAGCCCCACGCGCCCGCGCATCTACCACGCGGAAGACGTCACCCTGGCCCTCCGAGTGACCCCTGCTGCCCATGGGCATCACCACCTCGAAGGCATGCTCAGTTCCGCCAGCGAGCCCACCCTGGCCATGGCTGAGATCCCCGTGCGTCTCTACGTCCAAGAGGCCGCTGCACCACCGCGCCTGGTGGCCGAAGACACGACCGAGGGGGGCACGTTCCTGCTCGGCCCCTTCCCCAGCGGGCACTATGAATTAGAAGTGCACCTAACCGACCGCATCATCGCTGTGGAAGATTTGGTCTGGTGAAAGAATGGGTGGCTGGCACCGCTATGCCCTGAGTGCGCGTCAGCACAGGGGTTGCCTTACGCGCTGGCTTCATCAGCCACCGGTTTTTCCGCAGGGGTTCGGGCACCGATGAACTCCTTCACCTTCTCGGCGGCGTCACGCGTCATGCCCTCCACGGCGGCGAGGTCATCGACGCTGGCAGCGGCGATGGCGCGCACCGAACCAAAATGCACGATCAACGCTTTCTTGCGCTTGGGCCCAATGCCAGGCACTTCGTCCAGCAGCGAGGTGAAGGCCTTGGTGCTGCGCACCTGGCGGTGATAAGTGATGGCGAAGCGGTGCGCCTCATCACGAATGCGCTGGATCATATATAACCCCTGCGAGCCGCGTGGCAGCACCAGCGGTTCCGGCTGATCGGGCAGATAGATGTCTTCATACTCCCCGATGGCGCCATGGTTTTCCTTCGCCACGCCGATCATTTGCACGCGAATGCCCAGTTCATCCAGCACCGCCAGGTCGGCGTTCAAGTGGCCGCGCCCGCCATCGATGATGACCAGATCAGGCATAGCCTGGAAGGAATCGACCGGGGACGCTTCGCCCCCCGTCGCCCCTTCGATCACCTCGTCGGTCGCCACCTCACCGGGGGCAGCCTCCATGCGCTTGAAGCGACGCCGCAGCATTTCGCGGTGGCTGGCATAGTCATCCGCCCCATCGACCGTCTTGATGCGAAAACGGCGATAGTCGGCGGGCTTGGGCTTGCCATGCTCGAAGACGACCATCGACCCCACGTTAGCCGTCCCCTGCGTGTTCGAGATGTCATAGCATTCGATGCGGCGGGGCGGCGCGGGCAGATTCAGCGCCTCTTGCACCTCTTGCAGTGCCAGCGCCGTCTTCTGCGAATCCGACAGCCAGCGGATGCGCTCCATCTCCAACGCTTCATTAGCGTTCTGCGCGACCATCTCGACCAAGCGCACCTTGTCGCCGCGCTGGGGCACCGTCAGGGCCAAGGCCGCGCCGCGCTTGCCGCGCAACCAGGCGGTCAACTCCTCGATCTCTTCCGGCTCGGTTTGCAGGATGATCTCGCCAGGGACGGCTGGTGCCTGATCGTAAAACTGCTGCATAAACGAAGCGATGATCTCGCCGGGCATGGTGTCGCGCGTGCCCTTGAGGATGAACGATTCGCGGCCCGCCAACTTTCCCCCGCGAAAGAAGAAGATTTGCGCACAGGTTTCGTCGTCCAAACTGGCCAAGGCGATCACGTCCTGATCGCCCGAGGCGGTGGTATTGATGATTTTTTGCTTGGCCAGCAATTGGCCAACAGCGTCGATGCGGTCACGCAACACGGCAGCGCGCTCGAACTCCATCGCCTCGGCGGCGGCTTCCATCTGGGCACGCAAGTCGTCTTGCACGGCTTCGTGCTTACCTTCCAAAAACAGCACCACCTGCCGAATGATGGCATCATAGTCGGCCCGCGACACCTTCGCCACGCACGGCGCGACGCACCGATGGATGGTGTATTGCATGCAAGGGCGCGGCAACAGTTTTTGGCGCCACTCACTCGCGGCGGGGTGCCCGCCACCCCGCTTGCCGGATGGCGCGGCGGCATGCGCCGCGCGTGCAGGCGCACGGGTCGCGCTCGTTTCACGCGGGGGTGCCCACGACCAGCCATCATAGCGACAGGTGCGGAAGGGAAAAATCTTATTCAGCAGATCCAGCGTGCTATCCACCGCCCCGGCGTTCGTATAGGGGCCAAAATAGCGGTTGCCATCTTGCCGGAAAGAGCGCACGCGATAGACGCGCGGAAAGTCTTCGGTCAGCGATATCTTGATATAGGGATAGTTCTTGTCATCGCGCAGCCGGACGTTATATTTGGGCTGGTAACGCTTGATATATTCGTTTTCGAGGATGAGCGCCTCCACCGGGCTACCCACCACGATGAATTCGATGCTGGTGATGTGACTGACCAGGGCGCGGTTCTTGGGGCTGAGGTCAGCCCCCGCCGCGAAATATTGATGGACGCGGCTGTGCAGCGAGGTGGCCTTGCCAACATAAATGATCGTACCTTCGTCGTTTTTATAGAGGTAGATGCCCGGTTTGTGGGGCAGGTTATCCAACGTTGCCGCCATCTGTTCATTCATGCTGAATGCCTCGCCCCTTGCCGAAAAGTCTCATTTGCTTGACCACTGGCCAACCTCAGGCGTATGATACGCCCAAATGCATTTTGAGCATATCACGAAAACATCTCCGCCCGCGACGCGCACTGGAGGCGCGCAGAGTGGCGGCGAAGGAGCACCAGCCCCCCATGCCCAAGACCTCTGCCAATAAATCCGCCGCGCGTCAGGCCGAGCGTTATCGCCAGGCGCACCAGACCGAGCGCGCCGTCCCCACGCCCAACGGGGCCGTCCGCCGTGCCGTCCAAAAACGCCAGGCACCCGCTGGCTTCGGCGGCTTCATCCGCGAGTTTCCCTGGCTTTCTGGCATTTTGACTGTGGCGATCTTGGGTGCTGGGCTCCTGACCTTGCGGGCCAATCACCTCCCGCCCTTCGCCATCAAGGCCACCCCCGATGCCTGTGCCTGGGCCAAGAAATCCTCGGGCACGGCGAACGGCGCGAAGATCACGCGCACCTATGCCAGTGCCCCGCCAGCGTGCATCACCACGGCCACGGGCAACTATCAGGCTGTGCTGTATTTGAAGAAGGGTGGCAACATCACCATCCAACTCGATCAGAAAGCCGCGCCGGTCACGGTCAACAACTTCGTCTTCCTGGCAACGCATCATTTCTATGACGGGCTGACCTTCCATCGCGTCGTCACCAACCCTCTGGTCGCCCAGGCAGGTGACCCCCGCACGGTCGATCCCAAGGCCGACCTCAGCCAAGGGCTGACCCAAACCCCGAGCAGCCCCGATGGCGCCGGATATTTCATCCCCGATGAATTACCCACCTCCTCGGCGGTCTATAAAGCGCAGAGCATTGCCATGGCGAACAAAGGCAAGGGCACCACCAGTTCCCAGTTCTTCATCTCAACAGGCGATAACACATCCTTGCCGGCGTCATACAACTACTTTGGTCAGGTGACGAACGACACCTTCGCTGTTCTCAAGACCGTCCAACAGAACGATGTCATCAACTCGATCACGATCACGTATGATCCGAAGGGCACCCCCGGCGTCGTCCCCGCAACGCCAACGCCCACCAAGTAGCAGCGCGCGGGGCTAGCCCCTCCCAAAATGGATGGGCAGCCCCGGCACCAACAGCCAAACGAGCAACGCGGCGATGAGCAGGGCGACCACCAGCAGGCCGACCACCAGCGCCGCGTTGCCGCGTCGTCGACGGGGTGGGGCGGCGGGTAGCGGGGGCACCAGCGGGATGTAGGAGCTGACGACCTCGTCCGTCCATTGATAGCTGGGGGGCAGATCGGGCAAGCCAGGGATGGGGGATGTGGGAGTTTCACTCCGCACGGCGAGTGGCGTCAGGGCTGGCAAAGACTCGTGCAATTCACGAATGCCCACCGCGTCGCCCCGCGCGGTGGGATGGGGGATGCTGCCCGGCGCGAGCGCGACATGGTGGGTGGAACGGCTCGCCCCCAGGGCCTCGACCAATGCCTGAGCAAACCCGCGCACCGTCGGGTAGCGCCCGCGTGGCGTGCGCGCCAATGCCCGCCACAACACGCCATCCACCGCTGTCGGCAAAATGGGGTTGAGCGTGCTGGCTTTGCGCAACTCAGGGGTCTCGCGGCTGCGCAGCACCTGCGCCGGATCGCCCACCAGCGGCAGGTCGCCCGTCAGCAAAAGAAACGCGATGACGCAGAGGGCATATTGATCGCTGGCCAGCTCTGCATGCCCCTCCATCGCCTCGGGCGCGAGGTAGAGCCAGGGATCGACCAGCCCCGCTGGCCGCTCTTTCCCTGTGCGTAGAGGGGTGCCCGCGAACCCCTCATGCAGCAGCACGTCGGTGATTTGGGGATGTAATGCGCCGTCAAGGCTGACTGTCAACAGAATGTTGGTCAGCTTCAGCCGACCGTGCAAGATGCGCCCATTGTGCAGCGCTTGCAGGCCATCTGCGATCTCGCGCACCAAACGCACCGCGTCAGCGGGGGGCAGGGGCAACGTCCATAACCGCAAATCCCCCAAGCTGAGGGCATCGAGAAGCGAGCGATGCGGGGCATAGGGGATGAGCGTAAAGCATTCGGTGCGGCGGCGGATGCCCCCAGCAGCCAGCGGGGCCAGATTGAGGTGCGTCACCGCCGCCACGGCCGTCAGCCGTTCGGTGAAAAGATTGCGCGCCCGCAAGGCCAGCAGCGGCGTGGGCATGGTCTTGCGGACGAATTGGCGACCGTCGGGCGCGGCCATCAGCCACGAGGCAGCGTCGGGGCGCTCATCCAGACTGCGGATGGTTCCCAACGCATCGAGATGGATGCCCGCACGATCCGTCATGCCGCCCGCCTATTCTGCCGGGCTAGCGGCCAGCGCGATGTAGTCGACCAGTGCCCCCAGCGCCTGGGCCGATTCGGAATCAGCCACCCCCGCGTGCGCGCCACAGGCATGCGCCAGCGCAGTGCGCGCCCGTGCGCACAGCTCCGCCAGTTGCTCGCGGCACCAGGCCCGCGAAGTCGCGCCAATTACCGTGAGCATCCAGGTGATGTCGGCTTCAGTGGGTTCTGTTTCGGCGGCATAGATGGCGGCAAGGCGAGCACGCTTTGTGGGGGGGGCATGCGCCAGCGCGTGAATGACGGGCAGGCTCTTTTTGCGACGGCGCAGGTCGCCCGCAGCGGTCTTGCCCAAGCTGGTGTGGGCATCCCAGATGCCCAACAGATCGTCACGCAGTTGAAACGCGACCCCCAGGCACTCACCAAATTCGGCCAAATCGCGGACGATGCCCGGCACACCCGCCGCGCCGATGGTCGCCCCAAAGGAGCATGCGGCGCGCATCAATGCCGCCGTTTTGCGCGCGATCATGTCCAGATACATCGTGGGCGTGACCACTGTGGTGCCCTCGAAGCCCATGTCGCGGTGCTGGCCCTCGCACAGGCGCAGACTGGTGCGGTCCAACTCGCCCGCCATGCCCAACACCAGTGGCGCGGCGACGCCCCGCGTGGCGCAGTCAACCAGCGCCAGACGTGCCAGCGCGAACATGCCGTCGCCGATGTTGATCGCCTGCGGTTCGCCCCAGATCGCCCAAATGGTGGGGCGCCCGCGCCGCAGTCGGTCACAGTCCTCGATGTCGTCATGGATCAACGAAAAGTTGTGAATCAATTCCACGCTGACAGCGGCGGGCAAGGCCCCATATAGCCGCTCAGCCCGTGTGGTGGCATCGGCCCCCACGGCCAACGCGGCCAATTCACAGGCCCACAGCACCAACGCGGGCCGCATGAGCTTCCCTGGCGGATTCTGGGCGGGAGCGAACCGCTCATCCACCCAGCCCAGGTGATAGGCCATCGGGCCATAAAATGAATGGAGATCGGCATCCGCATCATGCGCAGTGAAGAAGGCGCGCATCTCGCTGATGATGGGATCGCGAAAGCGATCCAGCGCCGTTTGCAGGTGGGCCGCTTCAGCGTCACGGGTCAGGTCGGGGGATTTAGCCATGGATCAAGAACCATCCTGTCAAAGCGAGGGTGGCGACCCCAGCCGCCCACCAACCAACGCCAATGAGGCCGCCCGCTGGACGCAACGGCGCACAAAGCTCGCACGAACGGGCGGTCAGATGGTAGCGATGGCCACGCAAGCCATCCTGCACGATCTTCACCTGTTCATCGCGCCGCTGTGTGTGGGTATCGCAGATATAGCGGTTGCAGCCAAAACATTTATGCTCATCGACATAGTGCGCAAAAACGGCGGTGGACCATTGCTCGGGCACCACATTCGCGCCGCACACATAGCAAAGATATTCGTCGTGATGCTGCGCCAAATGCCGCGCGCACGGCGTGTGCGCATGCCGCGCGAAATGTTCCATGCACAGCGGATTGTTACAGGAGGGGCAGCGCCCCGCAGCCTCGGCTTCGCATTCGTGGCACGACTGCATGGGGTACAGGCTGGCCATGCATGCTTCCTCTTTTCACCAATATCTCCTATAGTATAGCATGCTATCGCATCTGGGCAGAAGAGGTCCCCCTTATCAATTCCCGCGCCAACGCGAATGTTTTGCCGATGCCCAGGCTGGGGATTGTGCCGATCGTGCATTGCGCAACGCGCTAAGGCATGTTACGCTAGAGGCGGATGTGAACGGGATTTCACTTAGTGAGGCACGGTTCATCAAGGGGATGGCGAAATGACCCTCCGCTTGAGATTTCGGTACAGGCGGAGGACGACATGCGGACCATTGGCCAATTCGCGGTGCGATTGCGTTTCGCGATTATCATTGTGTGGGTGGTCGCCACGGTCGTGTGCGTCCACTTCTTGCCCTCACTTGCCAGCGTGGCAAACAGCGACACCAGTTCGTTTCTGCCAAGTTCCGCGCCAAGCGTACAGGCGACGAATCTGGCGAGCACGCTACAACCAAAGGGCCTTTCGACGGCCACCCTGGTGGTCGTGCGCAATGATGGTCCCCTGACCGCCGCAGACCAGGCGGCAGTCATCGCGGCTGAAACGGCGCTGCGCGGGGTGGCCCATGTGACCCAGGTGCGCGATCAGGGGGATTCCCAAGACGCGCAAGCCCACAAGGCGCTCATTGCGGTCGATGTGCTCACGAGCAGTGAATTGGCCAAAGACATCGTGCAGGAAATGCGCGCGGCCATCAGCGCCCAAGCACTGCCCGCCGGGCTGACGGCTGATCTCACCGGCTCCCTGGCGACCAATGTCGATAACCAGGCCGCCAACAGCCAGGCCCAACGGCTGACCCAGCTCTTCTCGAACCTCATCATCTTAGTGATGCTTTTCATCGTCTATCGGTCGCTGTTGGCACCGCTGCTGACCCTCATTCCAGCGGTGCTGGTGTTGGCGCTCTCGGGCCCGCTCATCGCGCAGGCTTCCACTGCGGGGCTGCCAGTTTCCAGCGTGACGCAAGTGATCCTGACCGTGTTGATCCTCGGCGCGGGGACGGACTATGGCCTCTTTTTGACGCTGCGGATGCGCGAGGAGCTGCAGCGCGGGCTAGAGCCCCATGCGGCGGTCATTCGCGCGGTGGAACGGGTGGGCGAATCCATCACCTTTTCGGCGGGAACGGTCATTGGCGCGCTGCTGTGCCTGTTGCTGGCACAGTTCGGCATCTATCGGGGCTTGGGGCCAGGGCTGGCCATTGGCATCGCGCTGATGCTGCTGGCGGCGCTGACCTTGCTGCCCGCGCTGTTGGCCATCTTTGGGCGCGCGGCGTTTTGGCCATTGCGGCTGACCAACGCATCTGCACGGGTTGGCGCGTGGGGGCGCATCTCAGCAACCATCGTGGCGCGTCCGGCCATCACCCTGGCGATTGGTCTGGTGCTCTTTGGCGGCACAGCATTGCTCGCCTTGGGCTATAGCCCAGCGGGCTTCGCGGGCACCACCACTGGGCCAACGGGCAGCGAATCGGCCAGTGGCACGGCGGCGATCACCACGCACTTCCCCGTTGCCGTGGTGAATCCTTCCACCATCATCATGCAGTTCCCCACCTC
>JACDGC010000827.1 GCA_013815535.1 Ktedonobacterales bacterium | reverse complement strand
CGCTGGAGCAACTGGACCAAAACGTGAACCCTCGCATGGTCTTCGAGGTGCTCTTGCTGGCACTGCCAGGGCCGGGATAACTCACACTGGCAACTCAATCGAGGATCACTCATGAAGCATTCTTCGCGTTTGTCCTTCATCCTGTTTGCGCTTGTGCTCGGCTGCTCTGGCGTGGCGGCTCTGCTGCCCAGCGGCCCCGTCCATGCTGATGGTGGCGCGCCCAATCTGGCTTATATCGCGGGCGCGGGCGCGAATGGCAACGCGCTGGCCATCATCGACATCAACCAGCGGCGGGTGACGCATTCCGTCGCGCTGATGGGCACCCCGTGGGGGGTCGTGCTCAGCGCCGATAACCGCTATGCTTATGTGACGGAACAATCCGCTGGGCAACTCGCCATTGTGGATACGCGCACCTATGCGGTCACGGGGACGGTGGCGACAGGGGCAGGCGCGACAGGCATTGCCATCGATTTCGCGGATGCCGCGCACCTCTTCGTTGCCAACCGCGAGGCGGGCACGGTGACGGTGGTGGCCTCCGATCAGCCGCATGTGCTGGCGACCATCCTGGTGGGGCAGCAACCCACTGGCATCGCCATCGCGGGGCAAGGGACCACCATCACGGGCAATCCCCAAGTCTTCGTTGCCAATGCGGGCAGCGACACCATCAGCGTCATCGATGCGGTGAGCCGCACGGTGACGTCCACCATCTCGGTGCCTGGTGGGCCGCAATACGTCGTGATCCCAGCGAACGCGAGCGTGGCATACGTCACCACGCGCGCGGGCGCGGTCTTCGTCATCGCGTTGGCGACCCATCAGGTGTTGGGGGCACTGGTCCAGCGTGCCGGAGCCAGCTTCGGCGTCATGGACTATGATGCCATCACCAGCCAGATTTATGTGCCCGACGCGGCCAATGGCGCGCTGGCCATCCTCGCGCCGGTCACCGCCAGCGGCGGCGCTCACTTCCCCACCGAACCCTCGCAGCAATTGAGCGTCGCGGGTGGCCCCAGCGCTGTCGCCATCACCTTTGACGGTGCGTTCGCTTTCGTCACCACGCACGACACGGGGCAGGTGCTGATGCTCGACGCCACCACAAGCCAGACGCTCGCCACCATCAGCGTTGGTGGCACCCCCCACACCATCATCACCGGCTCCTACCCGCCGATTCTCGACCGCCAGTCGGCCACCGTCGTGGGCATCAGTGTGAGCGTGGGTTTCCTGGTGCTGTGCTGCATCGCGCTCATCATTTTTTCGCGTCGCATGCGTAAAGGAGCGTCCTCAGATGTCACATCGGCGTAATGGCTTGGCACGTGTGCTGGGGGGGGCTTGCCTTGGGGTAATGGTGCTCATGGCGGCTTGCGCCAGCAGCCCCACCAGCGCGTCTTATGATGCATCGCAAAATCATCTCCACGGCATCCTGGCGCTCAGCGGGGTGCCCAACACCGTGTTGGTCGCGTCGCATGTGGGCCTCTATCGCAGCATCGACGCGGGCGCGCACTGGCAGGTGGTGGCGGGGTTGGCGGGGCAGCCGATGGCGGGACTGATGTTGTTTCAGGTGGTGCAAAGCAGCGTTGATCCCCAGACGCTCTACGTGCTGGCCATCACGCGCACCGATGGCCCCCAGGTGGCGCACCCGCAGCCGGGGATGTACGTCAGCCACGACGCGGGCCAGACCTGGGCGCTGGCCACCGCGCTGAGCGTTTTCCCCGTCCCCCAGATCTATGCCCTGGGCAGTGGTTCCGCCAGCGCGGGGGATGTCTATGCCATCTCGCGTGCCACCGAGAATTTCTATCACAGTGCTGATGGTGGCCACACCTGGACGACCATCGCGCCCATCCCGAATCCTCAAGGCATCCTGGGGGTCGGTGGGCAGGCCGCGCTCGCATGGAGCATCACCGACGGCGTCTATCGCACGACGGATGGCGGGGCCACCTGGCACGCTGCCGCTGGCATCGGCAACGGCATCTATGCGGTCGCCCCTGTAGGGGCGTTGGTCTATGCCAGCGGCAATGATGGCGTCTACGTCTCGCTGGATGGCGGCGCGCACTTCACCCTGACGGCTACCGGGCTGCGTTTCACCACCATCATCGCCTCAGCGGTCGCCCCAAAGCGCGCCTATGGGCTGGCGGGGGCGGATGTGCAGTTGACCACCGATGGCGGCCACTCTTGGCAGGCCGTCACGCCGACCA
>JACDGC010000826.1 GCA_013815535.1 Ktedonobacterales bacterium | reverse complement strand
GACGTGGAATGCCGAGAGCGTTTTTCCCACCACCGAAGCCTGGCAAGCCGCCGCTGAGCAGGCAGGCAAAGACATCCCCACCATCGCGCGCTTCCAGGGGCACCTGGGCGAAAGCGCGGCAACCTTGCTCGAAGCGCTGCGCGCGCAAGAAGCGCTGATGCAACAAATCGGCAAAATCTATGTCTATGCCCATTTCGCCGCGAATGTGGATGCCAACGATCAGGCGGCAGCGGGGATGGTCGGCCAGGGTGGCGCGCTCTTTGGTGGCTTCTTGGCGACGGCAGCCTATATCGAACCCGAGATCCTGACGATTGGCCGCGAAAAATTGGATGAGTGGATGGGCCAAAATGCCGATCTCGCGCTCTATCGCCACACCTTTGACAACCTTTTCCGCAAACAGGCGCATGTGCGCTCGGCGGAGGTCGAGGCGCTGCTGGGGATGGCAACCGAAGCCTTCGCCAATTATACGAACAACGAAAATGTGCTGACCAGCGCCGACATGACCTTTCGCCGCGCCACGACGGCGGAGGGCTCCGACACGGATGTCTTCCAGGGCAATTGGGAGACGCTGCTGGCCAGCCCCAACCGCGAACAGCGCCGCACCACCTGGGAAAGCTATCAAGACGGCTATCTGGCGCTGCAAAACACTTTCGCCAGCAATCTGACGGGGGCTGTGAAGCGTGACGTGTTCTTTGCCCGTGCCCGCAACTATCCCTCTTCGCTCGAAGCCGCGCTCTTCGAGAACAACATCCCCGTCGAAGTGTTCCGCAACACCATCGAAACCTATCAGCGCAACCTGCCCATCTGGCATCGCTATTGGGGCGTGCTGAAGCGCGTGCTGGGTGTGGACCAGATCCGCAGCTACGACGTGCATGCACCGCTGGCGACCAACGCGCCCGCCATCCCCTATGAGCAGTCGATTGAGTGGATCAGTGCGGGGCTAGCCCCACTGGGTGATGATTACGTGGCCGCGCTGCGCCAAGGCACGCTGAAGGATCGCTGGGTGGACCGCGCCGTGAATCAGGGCAAAACGGCGGGGGCGTTTTCCAGTGGCTTCCCTGGCACATTCCCCTTCATCCTGATGAGCTATGATGACACCATCTATAACATGGGCACGCTGGCCCACGAACTGGGCCATTCGATGCACTCCTACAGCACGTGGCGCAACCAGCCGTTGGCCTATAGCGACTATTCGCTCTTCGTGGCCGAGGTCGCGTCGAATTTCCATCAAGCGATGGTGCGTGCGCACCTCTTCGAGGCGAACCCTGAGCCAAACTTCCAACTGGCCGTCATCGACGAGGCCATGCGCAACTTCCATCGCTATTTCTTCGTCATGCCCACGCTGGCTCGCTTCGAATTGGAGATGCACGAGCGCGCCGAGCGCGGCCAAAGCACCAGCGCCGAAGTGCTCAACAACTTGATGGCCGACCTGCTGACGGAAGCCTATGGCCCCGATGTGGCGGTGGACCGTGAGCGCGACGGCATCACCTGGGCCCAGTTCGGCCACCTCTATGCCAACTTCTACGTCTTCCAATACACCACGGGCATCGCAGCGGCCAACATGCTGGCGCAGAAGGTCCGCAGTGAAGGTCCGGCGGCGGCGCAACAATATCGCCAATTCCTCAACGCGGGCAGTTCCCTCTATCCCATTGAGGCGTTGAAGCTGGCTGGCGTTGACATGGCTTCGCCTGAGCCAGTCGAACGCACCTATCAGATCCTTTCTGGCTTGGTGGATCGCTTGGAAAGCTTCACGGGTAAATAGCCAACCACCTAGCAAGTGTGGTGTGTGGCCCCCAGCATTTAGCGATGCTGTGGGGCCTTACGTTCTTATTAATGTGTAATGGCAGTGCGATGCTGACGCCGTCTTTCCAGCGCGTCACAATCACGTCACGGAGGCAGGGAGCGACGCGCTGCCGCCGAAGCGTGAGCAAAGACCCCGCGTGGGATGCAAACGCGCTCTATTGCACAGCTTCGCCGCCAGATGGATGCTGCTCATCTTGCCCCCCTTTCAACTTTTTGTGCAACATGCCCAAGGGATCGTGTGGAATGGCTGAGTTATCCCTCTTGTAATCTTTGGTAGCGTCTGGTATACTTGTGCTTACCGAAACGGAATGAGCCGTTCCAGCGAAGAAAACAGCGGGAGTTCCCGGCCAGTTCACGGAGGAACACGGATGCACAGGCCCGCCC
>JACDGC010000078.1 GCA_013815535.1 Ktedonobacterales bacterium | reverse complement strand
GCCCGTGGGGATGCATGTCGTGCTGATGACGCGGCGCGATCCACCGTTCCCGCTGACACGCTGGCAGGCACAAGGACACGCTACACGCTGCTCGGCGGAGGATCTTAGCTTCACCTCGGACGAAACGGCGATGTTCCTTCAGCGATCAGCAAAAGATGCGGCGGGGGTTGGCGAACTGGCACAGATTGTCGCACGCCTGGAAGGATGGGCGGCGGGATTGCGGATGCTGGCACTGGCTCTGGATGGTGGCACCCACACCGAGCAGATCCGCGCGTGGCTCAGTGGCACGGCAGATGGCCAATGGTTCTTTGGGGACTATTTCGTTGCCGAAGTATTCGAGGCGCAATCGGCGGAGATGCAGCGATTCTTGCTCATGACGAGCGGGCTACAGCGGCTTACCGGCGATCTCTGTGATGCCGTGCTGGAACGAACAGGGAGCGCGCAGTTGCTCGATGGCATCGAGCGCGCGGGCCTCTTTTTGGAGCGCTTAGAGCAAGGTGGCCCGTGGTATCGCTTCCATGCACTCTTCGCGGAGGCAATGCAACGTGAGGCGCGGCGACGGCTGGGCGACGCGGCCCTCACCGAGGCGGTGCAGCGTGCCAGCCTGTGGTATGCCGCCCACGAAATGCTGCCAGAGGCCATCGAAGCAGCATTTGGGTGCCATGATCTCCCGCGCGCCGCGCAGCTGATCGAGCGCTATGTGGGGCCGGAACTCTTTATTTTGGAGATCACCAACTTCCATACGATGCAAGAGTTTCGCACGCTGCATGGCTGGCTTCAGGCGCTCCCAGAGGTGTTGGTGCTGCGCCGTCCGGCCCTCTGCATGATCGACGCGGCCACGGAGCTGATGTTGATGCTGGCGCGCCGCCTTCCCCATGAAACGCTCTTACGCATCGAGCATTTACTGCGTGCCGCCGAAGATGGCTGGCGGCGACATGGTGATACCGCGCGGCTGGGCGAGGTCTTTGCCTTTCGCGCGATGATTGCCCGTGAGCGGGGCGCGTTCCGCGAAGCCATCACGTGGTCCGAACAGGCGCTGGCCTGGCTGCCCAAGGAATCTACCGCTTGGCGCAGTGTGGTGCATGGCATCGGCGCGTGGTATGCCGAGACGCTCGCTGTGTCGCGCCAGTTGATCCTGGAAGCGCAATCACTCAGTGCTGGGCTAGGCAATCGCGCCTATGTGCGCGCCAACGTGAATATGCACGCCTACATCACCATGGAAATGGGCGAACTGCACCGCGCAGAGCAACAGTTCCGCGTGGTGCTGGCGGAGGCGCGCCAGGATGATGACCACGACGACATTGGGCGCATCGATGTCGCCTTGGCGCAACTCCTGTATGAGTGGAATGACTTGGAGGCCGCCTGGGTGGCGAATGTCGAATCGCTGGAGATGAGCCAGATCATGATGGACGAAGAGGTGCAGAGCTATGGCATCGCCATGCAAGCGCGTCTGCTGCACGCGCGCGGCGAGACACAGCAAGCGCTCCGCGACCTCACGACGATGATCGAGCGCCTCATTCCAATGCATACGCCCCTACGGATGCGGCTGGTTCGTGAATTATCCGTCTATCGGGCACGCATCTATCTGATGCAGGGCAACCTAGCGGCGGCACAAACCTGGTGGGATGAGCGCGACCCTCAGGAGGATGCCATCCCGCCCCATACCCTGGCGCAGGAAGCATTGCTGCATGCACGACTGCTGGTCGTCCAGGGTCAGGTAGCTGAGGCCATGGCGGAATTGCACGCGCTGGATGAAGAGGCGCGGCGCGTAGGGCGGCTCCATTTTCAAATGCACGTGCGACTCTGGCAAGTGGTGGCGCAGATGACCTTGCACGATGCTGCCGCTGCGCGTCAGACCCTGCACACGCTCCTGGCGCAGACGCAGCCAGAAGGCTACATTCGCCTCTTTGTCGAGGGTGGCGAGATGATCGAGCGTTGCCTGCATGATCTCGTGCCCGACCTGCGTGAGCCGTCGTTGCGACGATATGCTCAGCATCTGCTGGCAGGCTTTGCCCATGAGCGCGGCGAAGCGGTGCCCGCGATGGATGATGAGGTGGCCCTCAGCCCGCAAGAGGCCCGTATACTGCGCCTGCTCGTCGCGGGACAGACGAATCCGACCATCGCGCAAGAGTTGGTCGTCTCCGTCAACACCGTCAAAGCGCATATCAAGCATCTGTACCGCAAGCTCGGCGTCAACAGCCGGGTCGCAGCTACCGTCGCGGCGCGCCAGCAGCGCCTGCTCTGAAAAAAATGACCCACGCAAACTACCCAACCGGATGAGGCGATGGCACTGCGCATCTCCCTATACTAGAGACGTTACTTCACGCATAGTGGGAGACATTTCCGATGATAACCGATGAAACCCGTGAGCAGGTCGCGCCCGTTGAATCCGCTGCGCCCACGCCACCTCAGCGCCACATTTCGCCGCATGCGCAGACCTTCCTCATCGTCACTGCGTTCCTGAACGTGATGGGGGTGGGGCTGTTCTCGCCGGTGCTGCTCTTCATTGTGCAGCCGTATGTGGCTGACCCCCATAACCTAGCGGCGGTGGTCGGCTGGCTCACCGCCTCGTATGCTGCTTGCCAATTCTTGGCCGCGCCAGGTCTGGGACTGCTGAGCGATCGTTTTGGGCGACGCCCCATTTTGCTCTTTTGTCTCGCGGGGTCGGTGATTGGCTATCTGCTGTTTGGCCTCGGTGGCGCGCTGTGGGTCCTCTTCCTGGGACGCATCATCGATGGTCTGACGGGTGGGAATATGAGCATTCTCTTCGCCTATGTTGGCGATGTGGTGCCACCAGAAAAACGCGGCGCGTTCTTTGGTCGCTTGGGAGCGATAGCAGGCATCGGATTTATCCTTGGCCCGGCCATTGGTGGCTTCGCGGCGAAGATCAGTCTGGACATGCCGATCTATCTGGCAGCGGGCATCACCGTCGTCAATTTGCTCTTCGGCTTCTTCGTGTTGCCAGAGAGCCTGCATCCTGAGCATCGGACCAAGCGCGTGACCTTCGGCGATCTCAATCCCTTCAAGCAATTGGCGAAGGTCTTCCAGATCACCCAGATTCGTTGGCTGTTGGTGACGGGCTTCTGCTACTATTTCCCGTTCGCGATCCTGCTCACGACAATGGGCGTGCTGGCCGTCGATACTTTGCATTGGACTCCCGTGCAGCTCGGCCTCAGTTCGCTGGCGGTTGGGTTGACCGATATCGCCGTGCAAGGGGTGCTGGTGCCGCGTCTGCTGCCTCGGTTGGGCGAAGTGCTCCAGGCGATCTTGGCGCTGTCGGGCGTCGGCATCAGTTATTTGCTGTTCAGTTCGGTGGCGTTCTTCGCCTCGCCCGTGCTGCTGGTGGTGGCGATCATTCTCTTCGCAGGCTGCGGCGGTTTGGCTGAGCCAGCGCTGGCGGGATTGCTGTCGCGCGCGATTGATCCCCGCCAGCAGGGTGTCGTGCAAGGCGGATCGCAATCTATCTCGGCGCTGGCGATGGCCCTCGGCCCGCTGCTGGGGGGAGTGCTCTACACGCGCCTGGGGGCGCCCTTTCCGTATTGGGCCGCTGCGGTAGTCATAAGTATGGCGATGGTGATCATCGCGGTCTTTGTGCGCGGCAATCAGGGCACACCAACGGGACCTTCTGCATGAACTGGCTCCGGCCTCACAATTCCGGCTGCCACACACATGATGGCTAGGGGGCATCGAAACGATAAGGCCTTTGGCCAGTTGGTCAACCGGACGGCTTTCAAGCGGGCAACCACAAAAGCGTTTTCTCTGACCAAGCTCCCCTATTCTGGTGTAAGATACAACAAAGTCGGTCTCGCTACCCACCCATGGTCCATCCGAACTCCAGCATGCCCTTGTATCGCTTCGCGAGAGTGGGGCGCAGGGGAAGTTCGCCATGAGCTATACGGTTTCACTGGACCTGATCGCACACCCTCCGGATAATCTACGGCCATATCGCGAGATGGGAGCAATCTGCATGGCGACGCCCTTTTTGAGCCGCATTCGTATCTATCCGATCAAAGCGTGTGCGGGAGTGGATGTCCAAGAGGCGCACATGGACGAACGGGGTCTGCGGTATGATCGGCGGTGGATGCTCATCAATGACCACGGCTCAGACCTCCATCAGTTCGATTATCCCCGCCTCGCCAGTGTGGTGGTCGCTTTGGATGAAGATCATCTGGTGCTCTCGGCTCCTGCTATGCCGTCGTTGCGCATTTCTTTGCAGGCCCATATACGCCCAGCACAACCGGTTGCCGTGCGGTGGCACGAGGGGAGCTGCGAGGCTATTCCCGCCAGTGATGCGGCTGATGCGTGGTTTCAGGCCTTTCTGCGCGTCGCCTGCCGATTGGTCTTCATGCCTGAAGGTGCCGAGCACCGTGCCGGATCGAAGCATGCGGACCATCACGCGCTGGCCGCATTCACCAGCTTTCAGTATCACCTCTTGAGTGAAGGCTCTCTGGTTGATCTCAATCAGCGATTAGAAACGCCCGTCCCCCTGGAACGGTTTCGTCCCAATCTGGTCGTCGCAGGGGTGCCCCCGTTCGCAGAAGATGCCTGGCGCGTGTTGCGGATCGGTGAGCAACAGTTTCAGACCGTAAAACCCTGTGATCGTTGCGCCATCACGACCGTCGATCCCCTGCGCGGGGTGATGACTGGCAAGGAACCCCTCACCACGTTGGCACACTATCGCACCTTTGACCACAAGGTGTTGTTTGGACAATATCTCCTGTCTGGTGAGACCGGGGTACTCCGTGTCGGAGATAGGCTTGAGGTGGTGGATGTGCAAAAGCCACCTAGGCGGTCGCAAGCATGAGAGCAGATGGCGTTGCAAGCAGCCATTGCCTGTGGAGCGGCTGACCCGCGACACGCACCTCACCGACACGCTCGCCTGGGTCTAGGCGCTCTTAAGCTGCCGTGCGACGTCACCATCTGCACGGATGCACCGTATGTGTCTGCCTCTGCGCAGCACTGTCGGGAACGCCAACAGCGGCAATGAGCCGGTCCCCAATTGGCACTTGCTCGCACATCTGCTCCCGCTGTTGGACCAGCATAGCGTGACCTTTACGCGCATCAAGGGGCATGCCTTGACTGGTCCCCAAAATACGCCCCACCATTCCAATATGGTGGGGCGTTACTCCAATCGGGGTCCGCTAGTGGGTCACATTGAAGGCGACATCATCGACAAAGAAGTTCGTCGATTGGGTGGCCGTCGTGGTGGCCTGGAAGGCGATTTGCATCGCCTGCCCCTTATAGCTGCTGAGCAACGAGGTGACATCGGCGGTGTATTGCAGCCAGCCCGTATTTGCGGCACATTGTGACTTCAGCGTGGCCAGGGTTTGCCCAGCGCTGTTGCGCAACAGCACCGTGAAGCCGCTGATGCAGGTGCGATTGGCTCTGGTGATGTCGTTGTACAGCCAAAAGCTCAAGATGGCTTTGGTGGTGGTGGTGGGCAGCGTCACCGTTTGTTGGATCTGGTCGGTGCAGTTGGCATAGCCACAGAGCCAGGCGCTATAGCTGCCACTGTGCACATTGAGTGGATCGATCAACTGGAAGCCGCCACTCGATGCCTGCTGCCAGGGCACCTGACCATTCTCGAAGCCGGGGTTCCCCAGCAGTTGCGTGGTGATGGGCGTCGTTGCGATGGCTGTGACCGTGACGGTGAGTGTCGTGCTATGGGTGAGGCTACCCGCCGTGCCTGTGACCGCCACGGTGTAGGTGCCTGCTGGCACCGCTGCGCCAACGGCGACTGTGAGCGTAGTTGAGCCACCCGGTGCGACCGAAGGAGGGGCGAGGGTCGCGGTGGGCAATGTCGCCCCGGTGCTGACGCTCGCGGTGAGCGCGATGGTGCCGACCGTGCCACTGATGAGGGTGGTGGTGACTGCCGCTGTGCCAGTGCTGCCCTGGCCGATGGTGAGGCTCGTCGGAGCACTGCTCAGGCCAAAGTCATTGGCGACAGCGGGCAGCCCCGCCGCGTCGCGGGCCAGATTCCAAGCATCTGGTGTCCCGATGCCCGATGCCATGTCATAGCCCGCCGTCGCAGGATAGTAGAGATTGTTGCCAGCCGTCACATCATGAAACGCGGCAAAGGGTTGCGCGGTGTTAAAGAGGCGATACAGGGCCGCGTTGGCGTTGCCAAGGACCGCTTTTTTGCTCGCCGTGAGATACCCATTGGTGTCCGCCGCCAGTGCGGCCCACAGCGGGGCCGCTGCGCTGGTGCCGCCGACGACGGTCCAGGCGAAAGTGCCCGTCACGCAGCCAGAGGCACTCGCCGTGCAGTAGACCGAATAGCCTGAGTTGGGATCAGCGTCGGCGGCGACATCGGGCACCGCGCGCTTACCATTCGCATAGCCATTGGTGACGCCAGGCCCGCTCTGATAGCTGGGTTGCGCGAAATAGCTACTGAGACCACCGCCAGCGCCAGCGCCTTTGGGGCGACCCTGCGTGCAGGTGGCACAGGACCACGTCGCCTCGCTGGCATAGCTGCCACCGGAGTTCGTTTGCAGATTCGTCCCCCCAACGCCGACAACATACGGATCGTCTGCGGGGGAATCGACACCCAAGCCGGTGGTGTTGCAATCATACGCACCAGCATCACCGGCGGCGGCAAAAAACGTTTGCCCTTGTGCCGCGCCCTGCTTGAAGATGGTATCAAGCGCGCCCAGTTCGCTGGTGCCCATCGCCGCCTCGCAGGCCCCCCAACTGATGCTGACGACCTTGGCGACGTTATCCGTGACGATCTTGGTGTAGGTGTCATTGATGCCTTGCAGGCTGTTCGGGCCGATGTAGATCTTTTGCGCGGCACCGGGGGCAATCGCCGAGACAATTTCCATATCCAATTCCGCTTCGATGGCACCGGAACCGGCGGTATTCGTCGCGCCATCAACCAGCACATTCGAGTAATTGGCCGCACCCAATCCGTATTTGCTCAAATAGGTGTTGATATCCGTGGGGACATAGCCATCTAGCTCAAAGATGCCGACCGTCTGTCCAGCACCATTGGCGCTGCTGATGAGGGGGTTCAGGTCATAGGCGGCACGCAATTCGCTGGGGGTATAGCCCCCATTGGGACCGCTGCCGTGGCCACTGATGGCACGCGTGAGCGCGGGCTGGTAGTGCGCCACATCATCGAGACCGCCAATGGCGCGAATGGCCCCTTGCAACGCCAGCGGCACCGAGGGTTCATTTGTGGGTGCATAGACCGTGCGCCCCGCCAGCCGATAATTGGCGAGTTGCACGGCAAAAGCACGCTGCACCTGTGCTGCTGACCCCGTCGCGTCAAGCAGAAGATGGTTTGGCGCGATGCTGTTCACCTGCAAGCCCTGGCTTTGCAGATAGTTCACCACTGCCAACACGGTCGCCTTGCTGGGGCCAAATTCCGCCGCGAAGGTCTGCGGGGTGAGGTAGTGGTGGTATTCATGCGATTGTGGATCGTTTTGCGCCGCCAACAGGGCATTGAGTCCGGCGGCATTGTTGAGGTTAAGCGCGATGGAGAGGGAGAGCTTCTGGCTGGCATCGGTACGCCCGATGGGCCGCGCCTGTGCGAGTGCGGGGATGATATGCCCGCTCAATGTATGACGATTGGGAGGCGTCACCGCCGCATAGGCCGCTGAGACGGAGGTGCTCATGCCAGCCGCGATGGCCAGCAGACTCATGACGACGATCGTCAGGCGGTTGTACCAATGGTGCATGCGATTATCCTCCAAAGTGCTGGTCGGAGTACACATGCTTTCATCGGCTTATGCCATTCAATCTTGAGTAATGAGCGAGAACATCCCAATTCCTTTGCCCGATTGTCCCACAAGACGGCGCGCAATCACTGCTCGGTGGTACGCGTATCCCTCCTTGGGAGTGGTGCCTCTTGGGGCGGAACACCAGCGGAACGGGAAATCACGGTGCGCGTGTATCACGCGAAAGAAGCCCTTCCGCACAACGGGACGCGCATCGACGCGACCGCACCGCTCGCGCGTGTCGTGGACGAGATCCTTCGGAACCGCGTGGAGCGCGTGCCTTTTCGTGGGAGGTGTGATTGCCCTAGCTCTGTTTGACGGGGGCCTTACCAGGATACTGCCATGGGGGCGGCAACGCATGGGGGCCGCTTTGTAACCACAGGTCATCGGCACAGCCAGCGCCTGTCTGCTGGGGCATCCACACATAGACGCGGAGCTGGGTCGTGTGTGGGCCGGTCGTGAAGACCAGCACCACTTGCTGCCACGCAGCAGCGCGCGTGGTGCTGTTCACCTCCCACCCGTTGCCATCTTTCGCTCCCAGATAGATGGCTGGGGACCCACTGGCGGCCCGGAGATAGCCGCTCAGCGTATACGTCGTGTTGGGCTGCACCCGCACGACTTGTTCCGCCGATTGCGACTGGTTGCTCGGTGTCATTTGCAACCCGCTGCCGCCGTCGCGTTGGCAGGCGGCCACTGGTGCCATATGGTAGATGCCCGGATTAGCTGGCCAAGCGTTCGGCCAATAAGCGGGCCAGGTTTGCCAGTCCGTCGGCAGTTGGGGGTTGTTGTCGAAGCCAGGATTGAAGATCAGGTTTTGGTATGGGCGGCCATAGGTGGACATGACCGCCATATCTTTGACCCACACCTCTTGTGCCGCGCCCTCGCTCCACATGCGCAGGCCCGCATAGCCAGCGTTTGTGCGAAAAGTCCCCATCGGCACGACGAGATTCGCAATCGATGCCCCATCGACACTGACGATGATATGATCAGCATCGAGGGTCACAGCGACTAGATGCCACTGTTGTGGCGCCATCCAGCCCTGCGCGAAGGGGACGTATTTACCCGCCACGCCGAAATAGCCCCACGTCCCATTGTCGTAGTAAATCATGGTGTATTGCCCTGGGCTGCCTCCGACGGCCTGGAAGACGATGCCCACCCGATTGCCCTTTTGCAGGTTGAGGTGGAGGTCGATCTCCCCATCTTGCTCCTGCGCCGCCGTGGACCCCATATCCATGGCCGGATCATAGCCAAAGAGGTTGCCCGCGCCAGCGAGCGTGGCATCGAGGTAGCTCGTGCCGCCCCAAGCTCCGTTATGCGCCCAATCCAAATTGGCAATATCTTGCCACGATGCCAACGGTGGATCAAAAGGATTTAAGTGGTTGCGCGGGTAGAAGTCCGGCGTATTCCGCTGGTAGCCGGGATTGAAGTCTGGCACCGACTGGTAGGGGTAGTAGGGGATATCGTTGGCGATCCCGGGCGAACTGGCAGCACCAGGCGCGAGCGTCACCGTCATATATTTGGCCGTGGCACCATTTTGCGCGCTGTAGAGGCGGAAGTTGTGGGTGATGACATAGGGATCGCCCGTCGTGGCATCGGCGACCCAGTTATACCAAAGCAACTGCCCGACGTCACACCCCGTGACCGATTGCACGCAGAAGTTTTCACGCACGGTCCAGTTTTGTTGGCTCAGGTCAGTTGCGGTCGCGATGGTGGTGGCTTCATTCATCGTGCGGCTGATGGCAACATAGCGCTGCAACCCCTGTGAGTAGAAGACGGTTGGGCTGTCGCCCCCTTGCCAGACATCACTATCTTTGCCGCCAATGCCCGGCTGGCTCCAACCGCCAGCATACCATTTAACCCAACACCCAGGATTCCCCAGTTGCGTGAGGGGGCAACGAGCGACACGGGTGCCGCCATACCGCTCTGCTGTCGTCTTATTCGCCCAAAACGCGGTGTAGTAGACGTAGGCATATCCGGTGGCCCAATCCGCGAAGAAGTGTGGGTCGCCAGGGCCAGCATCGAAGTAGTTCCATTGGGCATAGTCAGCAATGTTCGTCGAATTGGGGCTCGTGGCAATATCCCCGAGATAGTCCCACGTCAAACCGTGATCCCGTGAGCGCGCGATGCCCAGTTTGCGGAACCAATTGAACCAGTACGCTGAT
The DNA here is from genome assembly GCA_013815535.1 of Ktedonobacterales bacterium. Taxonomy (GTDB): domain Bacteria; phylum Chloroflexota; class Ktedonobacteria; order Ktedonobacterales; family JACDGC01; genus JACDGC01. Next base: position 641 of record JACDGC010000078.1, on the reverse strand, counting down.
GTCGCGTGATATTGGAATTCGGAGTGCGTCACGCCGTACCAGCCGTCGGCGGTGGGGATGACCGTGCCAATCCAGGTCTTCATGCCAAAGCCCCGCAACAGATCCGTGCGACCATGGAGCGTGGGATGGGCGACCACCTGGAGGTGGTCTAATGATGGCCCGCGCAGCAACGTCCACCCAGAATAGGTGCTCCCCGCTTGCCAGGTGGAGCCATCACTATAGATCACCGAGATCTGTCCTGGTTCGCGCACAATTCCGGGGGCGATATCGACATGTTGCCATGGCACACTGACATTAGGGCCAACCGACCAGCCAAAACTTGCTGCTTCCGCTGGGGCGGCGCGCAACAAGGTTAGCAGCACGAAGGCACTTGCCACCAGGCTGACAGGTTTCCACCAGGCCATCGACTTGTTCCTTTCACTCCCCATCCGACACCAGCACACGAGGAACACCATCGACACATCCTGTGCAAACATGAGAGCTAATAACCCCCTTGCTAAAGGACAGAAGTCCGGAAAAGGCGGCGTCTGGCAGCCATATGGTGAAGATCACCGCCAGCTCAACTAACACCAGCAGATGGGAGATGGTTGACTATATCGTCTATTCCCCTTAGCATGATCGCGCTTCCATCCCCCTTGCTT
>JACDGC010000825.1 GCA_013815535.1 Ktedonobacterales bacterium | reverse complement strand
ACATCACAAAACAGATCGAGTATGCTCGTCGCGTCACCTCCTGATGGGCTGTTCCTTATCTACCAGCCATTCTATCAGGAGGTTTCCTTCGCCGAACTCACATCTCATTACGACCTTTCGCAGCGTGGCTAGCCACCCAGATAGGCGGCACGCACGATGTCGTTGGTGAGCAGCGCCGAGGCCTTGTCGGTCAAGATGATTTTGCCCGTTTGCAGCACATAGCCGCGATCGGCCACATTGAGCGCCTGGAAGGCGTTTTGCTCGACCAGCAAGACCGTCACCCCTGCCTTGCGGATGGTCTGGATGGTGTCGAAGACCAACTGCACCAGGATGGGCGAAAGGCCAAGCGAGGGCTCATCCATGCAAATCATGCGGGGGCGGGCCACCAACGCCCGCCCGATGGCCAGCATCTGTTGTTCGCCGCCCGACATGGTCCCCGCCAGTTGCTTGTCGCGCTCTTGCAAACGCGGGAAGAGCGCATAGACGCGGTCGATCTCTTGCTGGATGATGGCGCGGTCATTTTGCATATAGCCGCCCATCTCCAGATTTTCGCGCACCGACATGCGCGCAAAGACGCGGCGAGCCTCGGGCACCAGCACCAAGCCACGCTGAATGATCTCATTGGTGGTCAGGGTGTCGATGCGTTCACCATCGAAGGTGACGGTGCCCCCCCGTGGCTTCACCAGCCCAAAGATCGTTTTCATGGTGGTGGATTTACCCGCCGCGTTCGCGCCCAGCAGGGTGACGATCTCGCCTTGGTCCACCTTCAGCGTGACCCCGCGCAAAACCTGACTGGGACCATAAAAAGTGTCAATGTTTTGGAGTTCCAGCATGGTCATTCCACCGCGGCCTTTCGTCCCAGATACGCTTCGATCACCAGTTCGTTGCGCTGAATCTCAGCGGGCAGCCCCTCGGCAATCTTTTTGCCATAGTCCAGCACGGCGATTTGATCCGAGATGCCCATCGTCACCTGCAACTTATGCTCGATCAACATGATCGTCAGCTTGAACTCGGCGCGCAGCCGTTGGATGTAGCCAACCGCCTCGGCGGTTTCCGAGTCGTTCATGCCTGCGGTCGGTTCATCCAGCAACAGCATTTGGGGGCTCGACCCCAACGCACGGGCAATCTCGACTCGGCGGCGGTCAGCATAGGAGAGGTTCGAGGCATATTCATCCTTGCGCCCGATCAGTTTGTCGCCAAAAAAGCTGAGCAACTCTAGCGCCCGCGCGTTGGCACGTCGCTCGGAACTGCGATAATAGGGCGGGTGAAAAACGACCGAAAAGAGATCACCCGGCAAGCGGACGTGCTGACCCACCAAGACGTTTTCCAGCACCGTCATGTTGTTGAAGAGGCGAATGTTCTGGAAGGTCCGCGCCACCCCCGCCCGCAGCACATTGTCAGGCGTCTTACCCGCGATGGACTTGCCCCCCAAGAGAATCTGCCCAGATGTTGGCTTATAGATCCCGGTGATCAGGTTGAAGACGGTCGTCTTGCCCGCGCCATTGGGACCGATGACACTGAAGATTTGCCCCTGCTTGACATCCAACGTGACACTATCAACAGCGGTGAGGCCGCCAAACGACTTTGTGAGGGTGTTGATGGCCAGAATCGTCGGTGCATTCGCGCCCCCGGTTGGGGATGGGGAAATGGTCGCTGATGATTCCATGGTTATTCCTCCCGTCCCTGCGCGTCGGAGCCAGGTCCTGCATATTCAGTGGGATACGAACCACCCTCGCCACTGAGTGTTCCACCAGCCTCTTCGATGGCGAGTGCCCCGACTGATGACACGTCCTCCACTGCGGTCGCTTGGCGCAACTCACGCTGGCGGCGATTGTTGGGGATGATGCCTTGAGGCCGCAGCAGCACGAAGGCCAGCAGCACGATCCCATACATCAGATATTTTGACTGCCCGATGGGGAGGTTCCCCAAGAAGTGCAACGGAGCATTTGGTCCCACCACCAGGCTGCTCGTATTGATGCTGGTGTTGATGCCGTCCAGCACTTTCAGGTCGAAATACTTGAGGATGATGGCCCCCAAGATGACCCCTGGCACGCTGCCGATGCCCCCCAGCACCACCATCACCACGACGGTGATCGACACCAGGAAGACGTATTGTGCCGAGTCGGTGCTGGGGAAGGCCACCGCTTGCAACACCCCGCCGATGCCACCAATGGCCGCGCCAGTGCCAAAGG
>JACDGC010000824.1 GCA_013815535.1 Ktedonobacterales bacterium | reverse complement strand
CCTTATAATACATCAGCCGCGCCAGTTCGACCTCCATCGCCATATCGGCCAGCTTGAACTGAATGGCCTGGAACGCCCCGATGGGACGGCCAAACTGCTTGCGATCCTGGCTATATTTCAGCGATTCATCCAGGCACGCCTGCGCCAACCCCACACAGAGCGCCGCGATGGCCACGCGCCCCGCATCCAAAATCTCCAAGAATTGATGAAAGCCCGTGCCAACTTGCCCCAGCACATTTTCCGCTGGCACCTGGCAGTTGTCGAAGTTGAGCGGGCGGGTATCCGATGCGCGCCAGCCCATCTTTTTCAGCGGCGGCCCAATGACATAGCCCGGCGTTCCCTGCGGCACGATCAGGTTGGTGATCTCTTTGCGCCCATCGGGCCGCTCCCCCGTGGCGGCGGTGACGGTGACGCCCCCGCTCATGGCGGTGCCAGCGTTGGTGATGAACATCTTCGCACCATTGATGACCCAGCCATCACGGTCACGTTCGGCCCGCGTCTGGGTGCCCCCCGAATCGGACCCCGCGCCTGGCTCCGTCAGCCCAAAGGCCCACAATTGCTCGCCCCGTGCCAGCGGCACCAAATAGCGCGCCTTTTGCACCGCCGTGCCAAAGCGTAAAAACGGCGTCGCGCCCAGCGAGGTGTGCGCCTCCATCGTGATCGCCACCGAGGCGTCGCCCCGCGCGATCTCTTCCAACGCGATGCAATAGGCCAGGAAGTCCGCGCCTGCGCCACCATATTCCTCGGGAATCGGCAGGCCCAGCAAGCCCATCCGCCCCATCTCTTTGATCAAATCCAAAGGAAACTCGGAATCGGCATCAATGCGCTGGGCAATCGGCTTGATCGCCTCTTCCGCGAATTCACGACACGTCGCGCGAATAGCATTCTGCTCGTCAGTGAGGGTGAAATCCATCATTGGACCTTCTTCTATCATTGTGCCAGCGAACGGTGCTGGCGTGCGACTGTTCCGCGCCGCTCCCCCTTATAGTATAGCAAATGCAGCGGGCTGACGCCCCATCACACCAGCACACAGGTCACGCGCGGGAATCACCCAGATGGCTGAGGAAGTTGGCCAAATCTGGCGGCAGCGGGCTGGTGAAGTCGAGCAGCACCCCTGTGATGGGATGGGCAAAGGCCAACCGCACCGCGTGCAGGAAGATGCGCGGCGGCATGGGCGGTTGCGCGCGGCCATAGAGGGGATCGCCCACCACCGGATGGCCCACCGCAGCGCAATGCACGCGGATCTGGTGCGTGCGGCCCGTCACCAGCGTCAGGCGCAGCAATGAACGCCCGCCGATGCGCTGCTCGGTGTGGAACAACGTGCGCGCCGCGCGTCCCCCCTGCGTGACGATGGCCATTCGTTGCCGCTGGCGGGGATCGCGGCCAATCGGCGCTTCGATGGCCCCGGCCGGGGGATCGAAAAACCCTTCCACCAGCGCCAGATATTCCTTGGTGATGGAACGGGCACGCATTTCACTGCCCAGCGCCACCAACGTGGCGTCATCCTTGGCCACGATCAACAGCCCCGAGGTATCCTTGTCGAGCCGATGGACGATGCCGGGGCGAGCTCCATCGCGGCCCCCCAGCGTCAAGGTGTGCCCCAGCAGCGCGTTCACCAAGGTGCCGCCGCTGTGGCCTGGTGCCGGGTGCACCACCATCCCCGCCGCTTTATCCACCACCAACAGGTACGGGTCTTCATAGATGATACGCAAGGGGATGTCTTCGGCCAGCGGCAACGGCGCGGACTGGGGCGGGCTGACATTTCCTGGCAGTTGCACGATGTCATCCGTCACGACGGCATAGCTGGCCTTGGCGGCGTGCCCATTCACGGTCACGCTGCCCGCTTCGATCAACGCCTGCGCGCGGGTGCGCGAAACCGTCGCCGCCACGCCCGCGATGTAGCGATCCAGCCGCATGCCCGCGTAATGCTCGGTGACGGTGAATGGCCCTTGCGGGGGCAACGCATCTTCCATCACGAGCGCCGCTTACCCTTGCTCTTGCTACCAGAGCCAGCGCGTGTCGCCGTGGCGACGGGTGCCCCCCGTGTGGGGGACTTGGCGGCGACGGACGCGGCAACCTTCACCTGCGCGCCCGCTGCCCCCTTGACGGGGCTTGTCGGCGTCTTGCTGACGGTGCTGCTCTTCAGCGCATTGGTGGGCTGAACGGGATTGGTCGGCGTCTTCGTCGCGCCACTGAGT
>JACDGC010000823.1 GCA_013815535.1 Ktedonobacterales bacterium | reverse complement strand
CCGATCCCATCAGGATCAGGTCGGTGTAGCCTTTGATCGAGGTCATGGGGGTCTTCATCTCGTGCGACACCAGCGAAATGAACTCGCTCTTCATGCGGTCCACTTCCACCTCTTTGGTCACATCGCGGAAGGTCATGACCACGCCTAACATCTCCCGCTGCACCGACGACACGCGCGAAACGATCACATTCACGACCTGATTGGTCAGTTGGAAACGATTCTGCCAGGGCTTGCTGCCGAGCGGCAGCGTGGGCAACGTGGTGAGCTGCGTCAACAGTTGCAGCGCATCGGGGGCGAGATCAAGATGTTGCAAGCTCTGCGGCATCTGCAAGCCCAGCAATTGCTGCGCCGATGCGCCAAGCAACCCTTCGGCGGCGCTGTTCATCAGGATCACGCGATGATCGAAGTCGAATACCAGCACCCCGTCGGTGATACTACCGAGGACGGCGTTCAATTTGCTGGCCTCGGCTTCTTGCACGCGCAAGGCGGCGGCTTCGCGCTCAAACTGCTCGGTGATGAAGCTATAGAGGGTAGCATTGTGGATGGCGATAGACATTTCGTTCGCTACCGTCGAGATCAAGCGCAAGTGGCCTTCGTCGAAGTGGTTCGGGTCGGGGTGGGTCAGGTTCACCACGCCTAGCAAGTCTTCGCCCGACAGCAAGGGCACACTGATCAGGGAACGCACCCCGCTACCCCAATGCGCGTTCTTGGCCCACCGCGAGTCGGCCAGCACATCGTTGACCATGATCCCCTGGCGTTCGCGCACCACCCAGCCGAGCAGTCCTTCGCTTTGGAACGGAGTCGGCGTACCTTTCGCTACCACGCTAGGCCGGCCCACCGTGGCTTGGTAGACCAGTTGGCCGCTTTGCAGGTCTTTGAGCATCACCGAGCCACGCTGCACACCACCGATAGACGTGACCAGTTGCAGGCCGCGTTGCAGGATCTCATCAAGTTCGAGCGTGGTGGTCAGTTGATGGCTGATCTGATACAGCTCTTCCAGGCGCTGGTTGCGGACCACCAGTTCGCGGTTCGCGGCGGCCAGTTCTTCGGTGCGGTCGGCTACCACCCGTTCGAGTTCTTCGTTGAAGCCACGAATTTGGCCGAATAGCCGGGCGTTCTGGATGGCGACGGCGGCATGATGGGCCAACGTGGTCAGGAACAGCAAATGCTCCTGTGTGTATGCGCCGACTTGGTACGACTGCACTGAGAGCAGGCCAATCGTCTCATTGCCGACCAGCAGCGGCGCAGCCATCCACGCACCCGGCGCACGGTTGGTCCCCGTATGGTTCGCGTTGTTCACCAGATCGGCATATTGCGGGTCCGCCATATCACGAATCAGCAAGGGTTGGCTGCTACCCAGAACATGGCCCGTCAGACCACGCCCCCAAGGTGCATACTGATTCAGAACCCGATTTTCCTCACCCGTAGCCTCATCAATTTCTACCATCAGTGGGAAGACGATGCGGTTGTTTTCTTTATCAGCCAGGGCAATATAAAAAGCGTACACCTCGAAAAAATTGGTGATGCGTTCATACAGGGTCTCGAAAATGCTCGTCACATCAAGTGCGGCGGACAGTACATTGCCGAGTTGGTTGAGTGTGTCGAGTTGCAGCACGCGGGTTTGCGCCTCGTCATAGAGGCGGCTGTTGTCCAGCGCAATCGCGGCCTGCGAAGCCAACTGCTCCACGAAGCGCATATCGTCAGCGGCAAACCCGTGGACCAAGTGGCTGCTGATGGTGATCGCGCCCAGCAGTTGGTCTTCTTTGAGGATCGGCACGATCAGTTCCGATTGCACGCGCGCGTTGAGGCGCACATAGTCCGGCTCCAGCGCAACATCGGGGATCAACAGCGACTGGTGGGTGCGGGCGGCGCGGCCCATCAGCCCACGGTCGAGCGGCCAGGTTTGGGCCAGTTCGCGGATGGTGGCCGTGTCGCGGATGCCCTGCGTCGCCAGCAGGCGCAAGCCGAGGCGCTGGCGGTCATAGCGGAAGATGCTGCCGGAGGCGGCGTTGGTGAACTGCATCACATGGCCGAGCAGCCGTTCCATCAGCGACGAGGCATCCAGCGTGGCAGTCAGGTCGCGCGCCACTTCGTTGAGGATGGAGAGTTCGTTGATACGCCGTTCGCGCTCCTGGAACAGTTGCACATTTTCGATGGCGCTGGCCGCTTGCGCGGCGATGGTACTCAGCAGGGTCAGG
>JACDGC010000822.1 GCA_013815535.1 Ktedonobacterales bacterium | reverse complement strand
CATGATGACCATTGTTTCACCCAGCAACGTCTGATAGCGTGGCCGCAGCGCCGCCACGATGCCCACATGGCCGCCTTGCTCGCCAGTGTCATTGTTGATGAGCGCTTCGAGGGCCTGCGAGGTATCCAACACCAAGCTGACAACCTCGGGCGTGATATCCAGCGTGCCATCGTTGATGCGATCCAGCAGGTCCTCGCACAGATGCGCGAGATCGGCCACCGCGTTGAAGCCGGTGATGCCCGCCGCGCCCTTCAGGGTGTGCATGGCACGCCGGAGCGACCGAATGGCCTCGGTGTCGCCGTGGTTGCGTTCCAGGGCGCTCAGCCCATCCCCGATGGTGCGCAGATGTTCCTCGGCCTCCGCGCGAAAGACTTCGAGCATCTCTTCGCTTTGGGCACCCTCGGTCACCATGCGCCGGGCGGGAGCGACGGGCGCGGCAGGCATATCCAGCGCTGGCATGCCACCCGCGATCATCGGGTTGAGTTCGGCCAACAACTCGCGCCGAAGCTCGATGCGGATTTCCTGGCGCAGGCGACGTGCTTCGTCTTCGCGCACCTCGTTGGCGATCTCAGCGCGCACCTCGTCTTCCAGTTCGCGGCGCAGGTCTTCGCGCACGGCGCGTTCCACCTCGGCGCGTGCCCCCGGTGACAGGTCGCCCGTGCGGTTCGCCCGCGATGGGGGCGCATAGGAAAATTCCGTCACACTGGCGGTGAAGCCCCCATTGGGCGACAGGCTGGCGGCACCCACCGCGCCACCCGCAAGCTGGCTCAAGGCCCCCAGTGCCTCGCCCAAATGCGCCACCGCTTCATCCAGCGTCTCTTGGTGCATCACCATCGAGCGGGCAGCGTCTTGCAGGGTCTCGGCGATGCGTTTCATGCGCGCCGTCACGACCCATAGCACCGAGAGCGGCAGATAGCGGCGCACATGGTCGGGGCTGGTGCGCAGGTCGATGCCCATCGCTTGACCCGCCCACTGCTCCAACCGCTCCAGCGCATCCGGCGAGCTATCAAGGAAACTCATCAACTCGTTGCGCTCGCCATCGAAGCGGCGCGTCACCTCGCGCAGCGTCGCCAGCAATTGCGTAAAGGCCGCCGCGCTCTGGCGCACCGCTTCTTCTTCGTGCTGCACATCGTGCCACAGCGGGGTCGCGCTCAGCCGCACCCCAGCGGCAGGCGCGGCGGTGGAAGGCAACGCCGGGATCGCCGGGATCGCCTGGGTCGCGAGGCGCGCAGGATCGTAGGGCGCGGCGGGGGGCATGGCGACCGCTGGCGGCGCTTGGTCTAGCCACCCTGGGCGCGGGGGATTCGGCAGCACAGTGCCAGACGGCGGCAGGGGCGCGCCAAAAGGGGCTGGGGCTGTGGGGTATGGTATGGCAGGTGCGGGGCCCGTCCCCTGGCGTGGCGGCCCACCCTGCCCAGGCACGGTGAAAGGGGCCTCGGGCGTCATCCCGGGGCCGCCCATTGCACGGGGCGCGGGGGAGGGCTTCGCCATGGTGGGATCGGTGCGGCTGCCGCGCAAGGCCAAATGATCCGCGCGATCCTGCGCGATAATGGTGCTGTCGTTGGCCCCGGCACGGGTCAGATCCATCAATTGGCGCAGACGCCCCACCGAGCGGCGCAACAACCCCGTCGTTGCGTCATCCAGCGGCGTTGCGCCATCCAGCACGTCCCCCATGACGGTTTCCATCGCGGTGGCCACCTGGGCAATGGCGGGCAGTTCCACCATCCCCGCCGAGCCAGCGATGGTATGAACGCGCCGATAGATCTCTTCTAACGCCTCGGCATCCGCGCCCCCTTGGCGGGCACGGTCCAGATTCATCTCGATCTCTGGCAAATACGCTTGCAATTCCTTCAGAAAACTTTCCAGAATTGCCGAACGGTCGAACGAGCTAGCCATCGGGGTATCACCTTTTCACGGGGTCATTGCAGGCGATATCAGCGCCCAGTGTAAGGCGGCAGCGGCGGGCGGCCACCTTCGTCCTCAAAGCCATCCTGGCCCGTGCTCCACGGATCAAAGGGCGCGGGTGGGGGTTGGTTGGGGTTTGGCCCATAACCGTTGCTGCGCGGGTCGGGCCCGCTGGGGGCGCGCCCCGGTCCCTGGGCCGGGAAAGCCCCCGTCTGGCTCCCATTGAAGGGCCGATTGGTGGGGCTGAGCGGCCCCTGTGGCATGCCGCCGTTGCCCATCGTGCCCGTGGGGTAGCCC
>JACDGC010000077.1 GCA_013815535.1 Ktedonobacterales bacterium | reverse complement strand
GGGGAGGGAATGTGTGCTACCCACACCACGGCAAGCGGGGCAGCCCAAACCCCTTAGACCCTATAGACCCATAGACCCAACCGCTGAGGGATTAGACCCCCTCAGCGGGGAGTCCGGAAACGGTATCACGGACTCCCTAACTTACCAAAAGGACCAACCATGAAGATAGTCAACTGGCATGTGGATACCCTCATCCTCAACGTGCGGGGCAAGTTGCCGGATGAATTGGCGAAAGAGCTAGACGACCTGCAAGGGTTAGCGAAAGAAGCTGAATCGGATGTCACGACCGATTGGCAGTTTAGCGGGCAGACGTTCTTCATCAAGCCGCACGGCTCCAAGAATTGCCGTTGGATTCTCACCTGTGGGGATAGTTACCTGCACCTGGAACTGAGTAAGGGGCGGCTCAATGGCATCATCTGCAAGGTGCGGTTTTCCTCGCTCTTGCTGCATGAAAAGAGTACGGCGCTGGCGCTTTCGGCGGTCTATGGGTTCCTGGTGAGTTTCCTCGGCACCACTGCTTTTACTTTGCAAGTGGGTGAGGTGCATATCTGCTGTGATGTCGCCGGATGGGAATTGTCGCTCGGTGATGCACAGCGCTTCGTGTCACAGGGGCGGGCCAAGGCGGCACGGCTCGACCAACCATCGGATGACGTGGTCCGGCTGACGGGGCGACGTTGTACGGAGTTCAAATTTAGCCAGGGGGCGGCGCATAGCTGCGACATCTATGACAAGACGATGGAAGTCAAGACCCATCAGAAAGAGTGGTTCTACGAGGTCTGGAAGGCCAACGGTTGGGATGGCAAGGCTAAGATAATACGGGTGGAGTTCCGCTACAAGCGGGCATGCCTCAATGAGATGGGCATTGATGAACCGTATGATATGCTCGACCGCTTGCCCAACATGTGGGCGTACTCGACCAAGAAATGGCTCCGGCACACCGACCCCGACCACAATACCAACCAAACCCGCTGGGAACCCTCGGCGGTGTGGGAAGTGATTCAGGGGGCCAGTGGGGAGGATAACCCGCAACCAGAGGCGCGTATCAAGAAGGTCGAACTGGATACCGAACGGGCGCAAGCAGGGTTCGTGGGGTATGCCTCGTCGTGGGCGATTCGGGCGGTGTGGCTGCATGAGGCCCAACAAGACGGCACTATCTCCGGGGATGATATGCCAGCCGGATTGCCGATTCAGGCGGTCGATGAGGATGGCGGGGGCTTCCTGGCATGGGCGTATGACCAGATGCAAGCGTACCTCAAAGAGCGCAAGGCCCAGACCTTCACAGACCTCATGCACGGCAAGGGCAAGAAGCTCCTCCGTCTCATGGAAAAGGCCGAGGCGCACTATCTGCAACGCCAGCAATCACTACAAACACCGAAGGCAAGCTAAGGGGGAAAATTACCATGCAAGCGACACCAGCGAAAGAGCCACCAATCAAGCTTTTACTCACCATTAATGAAGCGGCTCAGGCATTAAGTCTGAGCCTTCGCTTTGTCTACAATCTGGTGCTGACTAACCAGATTCAAACTATCAAAATTGGGCGCTCTCGACGGGTGCCAGTGGCAGCATTGCAAGCATTCATCGAACGGCAAGCAGAGTTGAGCTAAGGGGGAACTATGGGAAAGCGTCGCAACAATAGTGAAGGCACCATTACCAAGCGTGAAGATGGTCGGTGGGAGGCTCGTGTGAGCCTTCCTGATGGCAAGCGCAAGTGTTACTACGGCAAATCGAAAGAAGAGGTGCAGAAGAAACTAAAACAGGCTATCCGTGACGTTGATAGTGGGTTGCCTCCGCCGAACGATAAAGAAACCGTCGAACAGTATCTCACTGCTTGGTTAGCAACAGTCAAGCATCAGGTCAAGACAAGTTCGTTTCATTGCTACGACAATAGCATCCGCATTCACGTGGTACCAAGTCTAGGCAAGCATCACCTGTCCAAACTGACACCGCAACACGTCCAGCAGTTTTACACGCAAAAACTGGAAAGCGGTCTTTCATCAACTACCGTGCGTCAGATTCATCTTATCCTGCATCGTGCGTTGAAAGATGCTCAGCGGATGGGCATGATTCAGCGCAATGTGACTGAGATGGTGCGGCCACCGCGCACTCGCAAAGTCGAGATGAAAACGCTTGACGAACGACAGGCGGCGCTTTTTGTTGAGGCTGCCAATGGTGAGCGGCTAGAGGCGCTTTTTGTGCTGGCGATTACCACGGGCATGCGGCAAGGGGAATTGCTTGGGCTGCGCTGGCAGGATGTCGATATCGACAAGGGCATCCTTCATGTGCGCCAGGCGCTCTACATCAGCAGGGGGATAATCTACCTCACGGAACCCAAAACCAAAAACTCTCGCCGCACCATCCATCTCACGAAGGTAGCGATTTATGCGCTCCGCAAGTATCGCATTCAATACTTGCAAGAGGCGATGGCGTTCGGGCCGGATTGGAACACCAAATATAATTTGATGTTCCCGACCTCTACGGGGAATCCGATTCGGGCAGCGCATTTGGTGAGCCTGGCATTCCATCGGATATTGAAAAATGCGGGTTTGCCTACTATTCGCTTTCATGACTTGCGCCATACTGCCGCAACACTCATGCTAGAAAAAGGTGTCAATCCTAAGATGGTGAGTGAGATGTTGGGGCATTCTGACATCAGCATCACGCTCGGCATCTATGGGCATGTCACACCACGCATGCAGCAGATGGCGATAGACGTTCTTGACAACATGTTTGGGTAGGGCAAGCATAAACTGTCGTCAGAATTGTCGTCAAGAGGGTAATCGTGTCGTGTGAGGCTTGGCTGCGCCTAGCATGAGGGGGGCAAAGGTGGGCGATACAGGATTTGAACCTGTGACTTCTACCGTGTGAAGGTAGCACTCTGCCGCTGAGTTAATCGCCCAAAGCTGACGCTTTCCACTATATCACATGCCCCATGGTTCTGCAAGATCAGTGGGTCCGTCAGCTTGTTGAGGGAGGATGTCAATCGAAATGCTTGACACCCGGCCATTGGTCTTTCAACCGATGGAGCGGCTGCGTTGCCACAATAATGGGGACGCCATACTCGCCGCTCATACAATAGTGGCATTGGTTCGTGGCTGCCAGTTGCACGGCGGCGAAGCTTTGTTGCACCTCTTGTGGTGCAAGGCCCACCGTGATGATGACGCTGCCATCACACGACCCCGGCCCCCACAAAAAGAAATTATTATGGCCGCTAATAACGGGCGGCAGAGGAAAGCGCGCACGATAGAAATCAAGGGCGCTCGCCTCACCGTAATTTTGGGCAAAAATGCACGCCGTGCGCTGTTGATCAGGCGGCAGGCTCCGATAGACATCAGCCACGGTGGCAGCTAGCGTATCCCATCCAAAGCGATCGCCCAGGTATTGTGGAAAGACCCCCGCATTGTTCTGCCCCGCACCGCTATTGCCCAAAAAGCTCAGCGTGCCATAGGAATGCGCATAGGCGGCGGGGGGCAGCGCGGGCATCGCCAGAGGCACAAAGAACAATCCCGAGACGCCCAAAGCGACGGGATACGCCAACCGCACCCAGCGCCAGCGTGCCGTCGCCACACCCCGCTCGATCAGGAATGCCCCACCTGCGTAGAGCACGGGGTAGATCGGCACCAGGAAATAGGCCTTCGCATTGATGAGCGTAAGAACCACATACAACACGACATATGCCCAACCCAAGGCGCGATAAGGCTTGCCCGCTGGCGCGCGGAAGTAGAAGAGCAATCCCGCGACGATTATAGGGAGATTCAGCAGATTTACCGAGATGAGCTGATTCGCGAAAAATCCGACGGGGCCACCACCACTGAGGCCGCCATAATGGTGCCAAAACTCCCAAGTCGGCCAACCACGCGCTACGTTCCACAGGATATAGGGCAGCAAAAACCCAAAGGCAATTAATCCGCCCAGCCACGGCCAGCGCGTACGAAACTGCGCTCGTTGTGGCGTCAGCAACAGGCCCGCCACCACGGCGAATCCCCAAAAGAGCATCGTCAGTTTCGTCAACAGACCAAGACCGGCAATGGTGCCGAACCACAACCACCATGTTGGCTCGCCGCGCCGCAAGAGGCGCACCAGCACATACGCCGAAAGTGCCCACCACACTTCATCCAGGACATCCATCGAAAAGAGCGAACCAGTCGCCATGAAGACGACCGTCACAGCGGTCGCACCCGCCGTCAGCCCTTGCGCGAAGCGCCCACCGCCCAACTCACGGGCAATGAGGCCCGCCACCACCGTGAGGACCGCCACCGCCAGCGCGGGGATCAGGTGTATGCCAACGAGGCTATTATGGAAGAGCAGATTGGTCAGCCCCGCCAGCCAGCCGATCAGCGGCGGTTGATCGACATAGCCAAACGCCAGATGGTGGCCATCTTCCAAGTAATACAACTCGTCGCGGAAGTAGCCATAGTTGTTGGCAACCGCCAGATGCGCCAGAAAGACGACCAACGCAATGTAGCCAAGGATGGCATTCGCGCTGGTCAAGGCTACACGCGGATTGGTGCGGAACGATGTGATGATGGCATTGATGCGTGTTTGCATGAGTGAATCCTCCCTGCATATACGTTGACTGTGCCTGAGAGCATCATAGCAAATTTTGCACGGGGGCGCAGCAAGGAATGCATGAGCAACACAAGGCGAGGAAGCAGCGCTCCCAAATGGGCTATTGCCGTTTTCACAGGCGCAGATGAGAATGACTAGGAGGATTGACGAGAACTCTTGCTGTGTGGTACTCTTGTTCTAAGAACACAGCGCCCTTTTGCCACCCCAACCCCCACCGCGCAGGTTCCCTCGCACCACATCAACAGCGCAGCATAGGCGCTGAAGAGGAGCACACCAGTCATGCCAGCAGACAAAACCATCCCCACCGCCGCGCAGGTTGAGAAGCATGCGGCGGAGCGCGACAAAGCCCTGGAAACCACGATGTCACAGATCGAACGCAAGTTTGGCAAGGGGGCCATCATGCGTCTAGGTGAGGTACGCAACAACGATATCGGCATCATCTCGACCGGCGCGGTCGCGCTGGATGTGGCGCTGGGCATCGGGGGCATCCCACGGGGACGCGTCACTGAGATCTATGGGCCGGAGTCCAGCGGTAAGACGACCCTGTGCCAACACATCATGGCCAACGTCCAGGCGACAGGGGGCACCGCAGCCTATATCGACGCTGAGCATGCGATGGACCCTTCCTACGCTGAGCGGTGCGGGGTGGACGTCGCCAATCTCCTCGTCTCGCAGCCCGACACGGGCGAACAAGCCCTGGAAATCGCCGAGATGTTGGTGCGCAGTGGCGCGGTCGACCTGGTCGTCATCGACTCGGTTGCCGCCCTGGTGCCACGCGCCGAGATCGAGGGTGAGATGGGCGACTCGCACGTCGGCCTGCAAGCCCGCCTGATGAGCCAAGCACTGCGCAAATTGACCGGCTCCATCAACAGCACGAAAACGGCCGTGGTCTTCACCAACCAGCTCCGCGACAAAATCGGCGTGATGTTTGGCAGTCCCGAAACGACGACGGGCGGCAAGGCATTGAAGTTTTATGCCTCCATCCGCATGGACATTCGCCGCATCGAATCCATCAAGCAGGGCAATGATGTGGTTGGCAGCCGTGTGCGCGTGAAAGTGGTCAAGAACAAGGTCGCGCCGCCCTTCCGTCAGGCGGAGTTCGACATCATGTTCAATGAAGGCATCTCACGCGAGGGCGGCTTGATCGACCTGGGCTTGGAGATGGGTTTTGTCAAAAAGAGCGGCGCGTGGTTCACCTGCGGCGAGATTCGCCTGGGGCAGGGCCGCGAGAACGCGAAAGACTATCTGCGCCAAAACCAAGATGTCGCCCAGGCTCTGGAACACCAGATCCGCATGGTCGCCACCCCGGCCGCTAGCCCCGTACCCGAAAACCTGGATGCCGACGATGATGAAATCCCCGAGGACGACGAGTAAGCCGTTGGCGGCTCATTGAACGACCGCCGCAGCTTTGCGCACCCAATTACAGGTCATGGGCCGCTTCTTCTTTGCTGAAGAGGCGGCCCATTTGCTGAGGCGAAACCGAGCCTCAGTATTTTCTGCCCCATCCTCACAGGCAGCAAAACTCACCAACATGGTCAAAATTCCGCCGTGCTTGCCATCTGCACTGACGCTTTATATGATAGATAGCACAGGGCCGATTATGGCGTCTTTTGTGCTTCGCGGAGCAGCCTAGCACAGACTGTTGGTGAAGGAGATCCGCTGATGAGTCAACCTAGTGAGCCGACGAATGCGTGGCAATCGCCTGATCACTCACGCCCAGACCCAGCCGCCTATCTGCACGCAGACCCCATGCTGCCAAGTGCAGATCCCTCGACGCCGCTGCTGTATCCCTCGGGGCCGGCAGTGCCGCCCCCACCGCCCGCGCTCATCCCCTCGGCACCCGTCTATTTTTCGATGCTCTATCCCGCTAAACCCCACAACGTGCGCAAGGGCATTGGGGTCGCAGTGGGCATCGTGTGTGGCTTACTCTTGGCAACGGCCCTTGGCATCGCCGCCATTAGCGGTGGATTTTTCCCGTCATCATCCCTTCGCGCTTCAGTGCCCACCCCGCCAGCCACGAGTGTGCCAGCCGTAGGCACCAGCCTCCCCACCAATACGGCGCTGCCGGGCGCGGCGAATCCGACCCCTGGCGCCCATCCAACACCGGGTGCGCAACCGCCAGGAGAGTCCGTGACACCGCAGCCGACCAGCACCTTGGCCCCCGGCGTGACGCCCACGGTCACCCCCTTGCCCCCCCTCGCCGTCACCATCAGGTGCAATTGTCCAGAGGATAAGCACAATGCGAACTTCGCGGTGCAAACGGCAGCCAACGCCACGCTCACCATCCGCGTTGTTTACTGTGACGGCGTGCCAGATACGAGCGTCAACACGAGTGGCACCGCCGACAACAGCGGCGCCTATGCCACGGCGTGGTCGCCGTCACATAGCCCCAAGGGCTGCAAAACGGCCACCATCACCGTCACGGCGACGGTGGGCAGCCAAAGCGGCACGGGGACGGGGACACTCACGTTCAAGTGATGTCCAGAACGTGAGATAGCCGATTTAACCTTCGACGGCGTGACGAATGATCTCAATTTCCGGGCCATGGCTCGCGAGAAGGATCGCGACGACATCGATGCGCCAGGGGCGATCAAGCTGCCCCTGAGCAGCCAAATATTCGAGCGCGGCGGTGATGAGGTGCCGTTGCTTGGTCGCGTTCACCGCCTCGGCAGGGGTGCCATAGGTGGTGGCGCGGCGTGTCTTGACCTCGACAAAGACGAGATCGCCGCCTTCCTCTGCCAGCAGGTCAATCTGTCCGCTGGGGGTACGGAGCCCGCGCGGCAAGAGGATGCGATAGCCCGCACGCTCCAGCGCGGCGGCAGCCATGGCCTCGCCCTGTGCCCCCAGTTGCTGGCGCGCCGTTGGGCGTTTGGGGGGGCGCGGCACGCCTACGCCGCCCCAAAATGTTCGGCCAACAGAGCGCTGACACGGGCTGGCTCTTCGTGCTGCACCCAATGCGTCGCATCGGGGATGAGCACCAAACGGCCTTGCTCACAATAATTGACGCTGGCGGGGGCCATCACGGCGTCTAGGGCCATATCTTGCGCGCCCCAGATGATCAACGCGGGGATGTGCACATAAGCATCGGCCAGTTTGGCAGGCGGGCGGCGCGCGATGGCGCGATACCAGTTGAGCATCCCCGTGATCGCGCCCGGCTGCGACCAAGCCCGACGATATTCAGCCAAGTCGGCATCCGTAAAGGTCCCTGGTCGGCTGCTGCCGCGCAACGCCCTGGCCCCAACGGACCAATTATCGCGGCGAATGGCGGCCTCGGGCAAGCCTGGCAATTGAAAGAAGAAGATATACCAACTCTTGCGCAACTGAGTGAGGCTGCTGAAAACATGCTGACGCATCACATTGGGATGCGGCACGTTCAGGATGGCCACCCGGTGGAGGCGATCCGCGTGCTTCAGCGCCAGCCACCAGGCAATCATGGCGCCCCAGTCGTGCCCCGCCACATACGCTTTTGCGCGCCCAGCGGCATCGATGAGCCCAACGATATCGTTGGCCAGCGTATCTACGCGATACGCACCGATGCCCTTGGGGCGGTCGCTGAGGTTGTAGCCACGCTGATCGGGTGCCCAGACGCGAAAGCCACGTGCTGCCAGATCACGAATCTGCTGATGCCAGCCATACCAAAACTCGGGGAAGCCGTGCAGCAAAATCACCAGCGGCCCATCACTCGGCCCCGCCTGCACCACATGCAAGTGAATGCCATTGGTGGCGACGGTGTGGTGCTCCAGTTCCACCTCGGTTGCCATACCCATCTCTCCCCCTGGTGGCTGAGCGCTACTCACCCGGCTGCGCGCCCTCAGCCTCATCCAAAATGGTGCCCAACTCGGCGCTATCCGCGATCTGCTCTTTTTCGAGAATCAGCCGCCGCAGCAATTCCGTGTCGGTGAGGGCATCGATGCGCGCCAGCGTTTCAGCCGCGACGTCGCGAAAGCGCATGACCGCAGCTTCATGCGCTAAGTCACGCATGGCTTTGAGTTGCCCTTTCTCCACAGAAAGTTCATGGAGTGCTTCAGAAAAACTCACATCTTGGCCATCTTCAGGCAACATCGGCGGACTCCCCAATAAGGTGCTCCTAGTGTTCTAACTAGCATCATAACACATGACAATGCCCTATCGGTTGCGCAAACATCGCCCGACACTAGCCAGCAAGAGCAACCTGGGGCCAGGCGTCCTGGAGGTAGGCAAGCACCAAGGCCGCGTGCGCCAATGGGCGGCGCAGGTCCGCCGGATCGGCATTGGTCTCGTAGTCCAGCAACACCACAGAGCGGTCAGCAGCTAAGCGGCGCAGTTGCGCCAGTTCAGGCTGGAGCGCGTGGTCGAGCACCCAACGATAGGCTGGGAGGTAAATCGCCTGACGCGCCTCATCATATGGCAAGCAATGGTCACCCGCGATACCCGCGCGGTGCCCACGAACGGGGCCATACCGTGCAACGGTTCGCTTCAGGCCGCGCATGGTCGCATTTTGCATGACGGCCAAATCAATGTCTGCGCGCTCAAACACTTTCAACCCCTGCCAGATGCCTTCCACGGAAACCGCCGTGTGCCCTGGCGAGAGCGGCACGGGAATGGCACCATGAGGATAGAACGGGCTGAAGCGCACCCATGGGGTTGGCCCCCGCGAGGTGACATCCACAAAGTGGGCATCCGCCCCATAGCGCGCGGTGAGGGTGGTGACGGCGAGGCGGCGGCTAGCTAAGCCGAGGATGGGCATCAGATTCCTCCTCAGGCGCACCTGCCTTCACGCTTGGCGGTCAGACTCGACGACGTGGCTGAATTCATTGCCGACCGTGGAGCGCACCTGCGTTTCAAGATCGTTCACCACGGTGAAGATGCCACGGATGGCCTGAAAGATGCCCACGGTCACGATCGCGCCATAGGCCATCGCCAGCCCCAGAATGAGCGAGACGAGATGCACAAAGGCGGTCGTGTGGCCACCGTTGAAGAGCGGGCCACCGATCTCGCCAAAGACGATGCCTACCAATGCCGCCCCGATGCCCGCGCGCGTGATGCTCCGCCAAGCGCGGCGCACTGACAGCCACAAGCGCTGCTGAATGTTGGGAACTATCATTGCTCTCACCTCGTCTGGTCTGTGTAACTTGGTACGCTTCTTGATCGTCTCACGATGGCACATCCACTTGGCCCGATTTCATCAGCCGTTCACATGCTGCATGTATCATAGCATCAAGATGTGGCGCACGGGGGCGTGTTCTCTGACTTTTTGCCATAACTGTGGCCCTTTCCCATTGGCGAATGCACAAAGGATTTGTCAGCTATGTCGAGCGAAACCATTTTTCATACGCCAGCCTTCACGCAGGCGCAGCCCCTTGCACGCACGGTGCAAGGGGTGGTCGCTTCGCTGGTGGGGCTGTCGGGGCTGGCAGATGTGCTGTCGGCGTTCGTCCCCCATCGCCTGCTCAGCCATTGGCTGACCTATTGGCCCCTGACACTTGATTTTCATCTGCGAACGCTAGGCATCATCGTTGGGTTATGCTTGATCATGCTGGCACGCGGGCTGGCGCGAGGCAAGCGCCACGCCTGGCAAGTGACCATCGGGCTGCTGGCGCTGTCGCTGCTGTGGCAACTGACGCGTGGGCATGTGTTGTTGGTGGTGTGGCTGACGGGCCTCATCACGCTGTTGTTGGGCAGCAGCGCGCCCTTCTTTCGCGCCCGCAGCGATCCGCCCTCGCTCTGGCGCGGCTACAGCGCGCTGGTCTTTGGCGCACTGGTCATCTATCTCTATGCCTTGGGTGGCACGTTGGTGTTGGAGCACCGCTTCGCCCCCATCGAAAGCCTGGAGCACATCAGCCAGGGCCTCAACCATCTCATCGACACCATCCCCGTGGTGCATGGGCACATCACGGCGGCCGCCCGGGTGGAGCTTTTCGCGCGGACCCTGGCCATTGGCACCTGTGGCGTGCTGCTCTATGGCTTGGCTGAGATCCTGCGGCCAGCCATTTCGCTGCGTCAGAGCGGGCAGGCAGAGCGTGCCTGTGTCGCGCCGTTGGTGCAAGCCTGGGGAGCGAACACCG
>JACDGC010000076.1 GCA_013815535.1 Ktedonobacterales bacterium | reverse complement strand
CACCTGCCGAGTGTTGTCAAGACGGCATGGCGACAAACGCCGATGACCGGCGGGCACGCCTGGCACGGTTGCGGTTGACAAGCGCCTGCCGCGTGGCATATACTTCATGCTGGTCTAGGTGGCCCATGGCGATTTACCCCCATCGCCCATGCCGATATGAGGCGCGTGGAGCGCACTTTCCCTCCAGCCCCTGAATCGGACCACGAGGGGAGGGAAGTATGTGTCTGAGATCCGCATCGCTGATCACGATAATTTCGAGACGGCCCTGAAGCGCTTCAACCGCAAGATTCAGCAAGATGGCATTCTCGCCGAGGCGCGCCGTCGCGCGCATTTTGAGAAGCCAAGCGTCGAGCGCAAACGCAAAGAAGCCGCACGCCTGCGTAAAATGCGCAAGGCCGCCGCGAAGCACTAGCCATGGCGTCGTGCCATATGCCTGCCCGAGCCAACGCCCAGTGTGCGTTGGCTCTTGTTTTTGGTGAAGGGAAGGTGCCCCATGGGCACAGCAGCGGTGGAAGTTCAGCTTGATATGCGCACCGAGGTTCCCTGGGCGGCCCTGCCAACCGATGCGGCCGCCCAGTGCGCCGCCATCATACGCGCCACCATCGCGCAGGTGGCGCTCGCTGGCGCGTATGAAGTGAGCCTGGTCATCACGGGCGATGCTCAGATGCGCCGCATCAACCAGCGCTTTCGGGGCATCGACAAAACCACCGATGTGCTCTCGTTCCCCCAAAGCGACACCCCTTTGCTCGCCTTGCCCCCCCAAGAACGGTGGGTGGAACGTCCATTTGGCGATGATGCCCATGGGCAGCCTTTCATTGACGCCTCACCCCTGAACGCCCGCCCCGAAAGTCCCGCGTATGGCGCGCCAGCGAGCGGCGAACCGTTTCATCTAGGAGACATCATCATTGCCGCGCCAACGGTAGACCGCCAGGCAGCCCAAGCTGGCCACAGCGCGTGGTGGGAGTGTGGCTTTTTGCTCGCACACGGCACCTTGCATTTGCTGGGCTATGATGACTATTACGAACCTGGCTACCGCGCGATGGTCGCTCACCAAGAGGCGGTGTTAGCCGCGCTGGATATGCGCCGTTGAGCAGGAAGGCGATCGCCCTGAAAATGGATATTTTTCCGATGGCCAACCGTAATGCTGGCCGTAACCCCACACCTGAGCAGCCCCTGGCCCCCAAGCGCGCCACCTTGCTCCAGAGCTTCGTCTATGCCGCGCAGGGGATCGTCTACACCGTGCAGACCCAGCGAAATATGCGCATCCATGTCGTCATCGGTGTGCTGGCGATTGCGGCGGGGCTGTGGTTGCACATTTCGCCCGTCGAGTTCGCGATGGTGTTTGTGGCCATCACTGGCGTCGTCATCTCTGAAATGTTCAATACCGTCGCCGAGGCCTGCGTCGATCTGGCGACCAACGATTTCCATCCGCTCGCCAAAATCGCCAAAGATGTCGCCGCAGGTGCGGTGCTGCTGAATGCCTTGCTCTCAGTGGTGATCGGCCTCTTGGTCTTTGGCCCACACTTGCTGGCATTCGTGCGGCATCGCTGAAAGGTGGTCGGCGCGTGGAGGGCGCAATCGCAACAGAAGGGCAGAGCCCCACGCCTCCCGCTGGGTTGGTGCGGCGGCTAGGGCCAGCCGATGAGGCGGCCCTGCTGACGGCAACGAAGAACGATCAGGGGTATGCGCTCTTCATCACGAGCAACACCCTGTCATATGGGCTGGCGGGCGACGATCCGCGCTATTGGGCATATGAGCAACCCGCTGGGAACATCGCCGCAGTGCTGATGCGTGCCGGGCAAAATGGCAACCTCTATGCCCGTGCTGGGGCCGACCCCGAGCCGTTGATCGATCTCGCGCTGGGTGAACGGCTCGCCTTCATCATGGGGGAAGCCACAACGATGGCGCGCATCGAGGCGCGGGCACCAGAGCGCTTGCAGCGTGTCGAACACCACCATTTCGCTGATCTTCCGCAGCCACGTTTCACCACGCTCCCCTTTCCGTTTCCGGCAGATGCACAGGTACGCCGTGGGCATCCCAACGATGTCGATGCCTTGGCGCGGCTCTACTTTCGTAGCACGGGCTTCGAGACCATGACGTATTTTGCCGTTCGCAACGTCATGATGAGCCGCCTGACACACCTGCGCACGCATCTGGCCGAGATGGATGGGACAGTCGTGGCGGCGGCGGCGACCACCGCCGAGACGCCTGTGGCCGCGATGATCGGCGGCGTGTGGGCAGCCCCTGCGGCGCGTGGGCGTGGCCTCAGCACGGCAGTGGTCGCGTCCCTGGCCCGCGAACTGCTGCGCGAGCACCGCCGCCCCTATTTGTTTTATCTGGAAGACAACGCGCCCGCCGCGCGCGTCTATGCCAAAATCGGTTTCCGCAACATCGGCGGCTGGAGGGTCGTGTATTTTGAACGCTGAACCATCATCGGAGCACCAGCGGTTGCTCGGCCTCGCGCCATGGTTGGCCCATCCCCAATCCATTCGCACGATCTTCTTTGATGTGGGGTTCACATTGCTGCGTCCCCATCCCTCGCTGATCGAGGTGGTGCAAGGGGTGGCGGCGCGGGCGGGCTTCACCATCCCCCTCGAAGATTTGCGGGCGCGCTACCCCGTCGCAAGCCAGACCATCACCGGATCGCATCACATCACCGGAGCAACCTGGGCCGACAACGCAACGATCACGGCCACCTGGCGCACCTACTTTACCGCGTTGCTGGCGCCATCGATTCCGGACGTCGAGCGCCTGGATGATTGCGTCACGGATGCCTTGGTCGAGTTTGACCGCCACGTGACGTGGCAGCCCTACCCCGATGTCCTGCCGGCGCTCGCGCGACTGCAAGCGCACTATACGCTGGGCATCATCTCGGATTGGGGCATCGGACTGGGGCAGATCCTGCGGGGGCACGACCTGCACCAATTCTTTACGGTCCAGATCGTCTCAGCCACCAGCCGACGCGCCAAACCTGACCCAGCACTCTTCGCTGAGGCGCTACGCCGGGGCGATGCGCTGGGCGACTACACGGTCTATGTCGGCGATACTTATGTGCAAGACATCCTGGGGGCGCGCTCGGTGGGCATCCATCCCATCCTCATCGACCGTCGCGCGCGACTCGACCCGCAGGCCGTCGATTGCCCGGTCATCCATACCTTGGACGATCTGCTGCGGTTACTCGAGGTCGAATGAGCAGCATGCGGCCACGCATCCGCCAAACTCTTCAGGCATCATAGCTCTCTGCCGTTGCCATTGGTAGCGGAGCTTCCGCATCTGCGGGCACGCTCTCCTCCCCGACTGCAATGGCCAACGTGCGCGCCACCACCGCTGCCCCGAAGGCCGTGATGGCCTCGCTGTCGTCGAGGTCTTGTGGCAGAGTGAAGAAGGCGCGACCATGGTCCTTGCTGTGGTGATGCACCCAGCGGGCGATGATATTGATCTGGTCGACCTCAGCCTTGCCAACGCGCGTCGGCGGCGGACCAAGCCAGATGGCGCGGCGAATCAATTCGTCCAACGTCGTTTCCACCGTGGCGGTGTCGCAGGGGACGCGCCGCTGTTCCACCAGTCGCCCATGGCGCACCAGAAAGAGTTCGGCATGGGCAGCCACAGCGGAGGGATAGAGCAACAACAGGTTATTCGCCTCGATGGCCCCCGTGATGAGTTTTTGCCCCAACAAGACGTGATCCGCGTGGCTGATGACATCGCGAAGCGCCGCCGCCCGCTCGAAGTCGTTGCGCTCAGCGGCCTCCCACATCTTATCGCGCAGGGCGTCCATCATGTCACCCCGGCTACGCGCCAGGAAATCCACCACTTCGTCGATGGTGGTGCGATAGTCGGATTTCGACGCGGTGCCCTTGCAGGGGGCCGGGCAGCGCCCCATATGGTAACGCAAACAGGGGTCGCTCGGCTTGGCGGCGGGCGGCAGGCTGCGCGTGCAGGTGCGCACGGCAAACAGTTTTTGGATGACCTCAATGGTGGCATCCACCGCGCGGCGTGAATTGAAGGGGCCAAAGTAGCGCCCGCCATCGGCCCGCACCTCGCGGGTGGCAAAGACACGCGGAAAGTCCGCCGTCACATCGACTTTGATGAAGGGGTACATCTCATAATTACGCAGTTGCACGTTGTAGCGCGGCTGCAATTCCTTGATCAAGCGCGACTCCACCAGCAGCGCTTCCAATTCACTGCCAAGCACACGCGTCTCGATGGCGTGGACATTTTGCAACAAGCCATCCATTTTGCGCGTATAGCCAAGGGGATGGTTATAATACGATGCCAGCCGATCCTTCAGGCATTTTGCCTTGCCAACATAGATGACCGTGCCAGTTTCGTCGCGCATCAGATAGACGCCCGGGTTGGTGGGGAATTCCTTGCGCCACACGGGATTCAGATAGAGGCTGCCCGTCGGACGCGGATTAGCCACCGCGCCAGCCATCGGTGGCGCTTTGCCGCCCAGTTCCGTCAACATCAGTCGCAGATCGGCCAGGGTGCGGCAGCCCTCAGACTTGGCACGCCCCAACAGCAGACGAAAGACATCGGCGGTGGTCTGCGCATCGCCCAAGGCACGGTGGCGGTCATACGCCCGCACCCCCAACCGCGCCGCCAGGGCATCGAGCTTCGGGCGGCGCACCCCGGGCAAGAAGCGCCGCGCCATGGCGATGGTGTCGATGCCATCGGTTGGCGCGAAAAGGCCCAGGCGCTGTGTCTCGAAATTGAGGAAGCCCAGGTCGAAGCTGACGTTGTGCCCCACCACCGGGCGTCGCCCAATGAAGGCCAGCAGATCAGGCAGCACATTTTCGGCCTTCGGTGCCCGCGCGACCATCTCTTGCGTGATGCCGGTGAACTGCGCGATGAAGTCGGGAATGCGTTTGCCTGGATTGATCAGCCGATCAAAGACATCAGGCGGGTGGTCGCCTTGCAGCAGGATCGCGCCAACTTCAATCAAGCGATGGCGCGACGGCGAGAGCCCGGTCGTTTCCACATCCAGCACGACAAACTCCACCGCATCTAACGCCAGATCCTCCGAGCGCCACTCGGTCAACGTCCAAGTGCCTTGGCGAGAGCGTTGAAAGATATCCGATGCCCCCAGCAGCTTGGCCAGCAGCGCGTGCCAGGGCGAATCCGTCCCGTTGGCAGACACGCCGAAGACCACGGGAATCAGTTCCTCGACGCTGAGGGGCATGCCGCGCTCGACCAAGGCGGCGTGCGCGCGACGCAACAACACGCCCGTGCTGGTTCCCTCGGCGACGGGGGTGGGCGGGACTCGTTCGTCATCGATGATATCTTCGGCGGCCATACCAAACGTGCTCCTCGGTCAACAGGGGGATACCGATAGATATAGCACATCTGGTCGACAAAAGATATCCCCCATTGGGGCGGGGCACGGTAACCGCAATGGTGAAGGCGCTAGCCCTTGCCCGCATCCAGCGCACGATTCGCCAGCGCATCGGCTAGGGCATTTTCGCGGCGGGGGATGTAGGCGAATTGCACACGGGCGAACTGCGCCACGATGCCACGCGCTTGCTTATGCAGCGGTGCGAGGTCGGCGGATTTCACGGCATATTCGCCGCGCATCTGCTTCACCACCAGCTCGCTATCCATCTGCACCAGCAGCGTCGCCGGGGCGAAGGGCAGTGCCAGCTCCAGCCCCAACAGCAGCGCGCGATATTCGGCCTGGTTGTTGGTCATGCGGCCCAGCACGCGCCCCGTCGCCACCAGATCCTCACCCGCACGCGTGCGAATGACGATGCCCGCCGCCGCTGGCCCAGGGTTGCCCCGCGATGCCCCATCGGTGAAGAGCACCAGATCCTGCCCCGTCTTGGGTTGCGTCATCGTCGTCCTCCGTGACCTAGCAGTGTGCCGTTGGCACCGTCAACACCGTATTCGTCGTCAACGGCTGATTCCAGGTCTTCTTGCCACATGGCCCTGTGATGTCGATCTGGATGTCGGTGTCGACGCCCGATTGTGGTTGCACATGCAGGCTATATTTGCCATTATGCTCCACGTTGGTCACCTGCCACACCACATTGGGTACGGGTGTACGAGAATCGCCGCCTGTATTGTAACCCCATTGCACCGTTGGGCTGTTAGGGTCGATATTCGCATAGTAATTCAACACTCCTTGAAAGTACGCGCGCTGATCAAAATCGGTACTGGGCTGTGGGCCAAGAGGATAGTACTGATCTTTCAGAATGTTATCTTGCAGATAAGTCGCAGTTTGATTGGTGTACAAACGCCAATACTCTACGTATTGGTAACCAAAACTAGCGTTATAAACCGTGCTAAAAATGGCCTGATTCGTTTGATTATAATCCACGTTCCCATTCTGGTCTTTGATGATTTTAATCTCTGGAATGTCGATGTCATATTTGGCTTGGAAATTATGGGTGACTATTCCCTGGCTATCGATTTGAACGTGATCAACCAGATGCACCTTTATCCACCGCTCCAATTTCCAGCCTGTCATATCTGAGCGGTTCAGCGTTAGAGAATCATCTGCTCCATGGTACATCTCGCTTGAGATCTGATATTTCTCCAAAAACTTCTGCTCCGCTGGATCAGGTGGGTAAACAGTGCTTGAGTCAGTGTACCAGGTGGAAGCATCACTATTCTGTGGCTTAGTCGGATCGGTCAAGTAGACCTGAATATCCTTTGTGTGCAGATCATTGATGAGATCGCCAGCAAACTTGAACAGTTGAGTCTTAGGAAGCGTCTTCAACTTTGCTTGCAACGCTTGCGTCAGCAAAGCGGTGAAGCGCTTGGTTGAATCAGATAGACCAGTCGCCGAACTACATGGTTTTTTGCCCTGACTGCGGCCAGCCTGCGTTTCTTGATAGAAGTGGATTTTATCTTGTAGATTACCCGAATTGACGGTAACGTTATATGGGCATCCGATCTTGAGGGGGCCAACAACATCCAGCAACTGCTCAATGACCTTTTCCTGGATCATAATGACCCCTGCCATTTTTGCTCGATCTTTAGAGTAGCCCGATATCGTACCATTGGCAGCTACCAAAGGAATGCGGTCCCCACCAGGAATGCACTTATAATTAGGATTGTTCAAATAATTAGGACAGACACAAAAGTTAGGGGCATATCCCACAGGAATTTTATTATTTGTCCAGTCACAAATCGTTTCATTATGCAAATACCACAAAGCATAACGCGCAGATTGCGTGAAATCAGATGACAGTCCCGAGTTACGAAGCGCCCATCCTAATCCCTGCCCTTTACCGTTATCAGCATAGCCATTGTACCAAGATTGTTGTGGCAATTTTAACCCATTATATGCCTGAATTGCTTGCCCACTTGCATCTGAGGCGATCACCGGTTCCAAAGTATTGTATACGTCTTCGAGGCTGATGTGCCCCACATGGGCACCGTTGACGCCCACCACCGCGTACTGCCCTTGGAAACCACCGACAGGGCGCAACTCGGTGTTGTCAAGCGTCATGATCAAGTAGGCGACCTGGGTGGGGGCGCCCAACAAGGCTGGCGCACTCGGCAACTTCAGAAACTCCGACACGATGGAAAGGATCGTCGGCAACTGCGACACACCACTCAAGAGCGGCATCAACTCGCCCTGCTGCTTCGCCGTCAACGCCGCCACCAGCACATCAGGTGGGGTGCTTTCCAGCGTCTGCACCATATGCGCCACGATCGGTTGGACGTGATCAAATGCCCTTGCCAACCCGGGAAGATTCGCTGATTCTAATAAGGGTGTGTTATCCGTGCTGGTCGTGGCTATGGGTGAAGTGATGAGCAAATTTGCTACAGTGGCCAAATTCGGCGTCAACTCTTGCAACATCGACACCACGTCAATGCCCACCTCGCTCAGCACCAGGCCACTTTTCAACTTGTCACGCACCGAGGGGAGCGTGCCCGCCAACGACAACACGAAGTCGGGGTGTTGCAAACGATTGTGGACATCTTGCAGATCACGCATGGCACGTCCCAGGTCGGCATCCAGCGCGGCCTTCGTCTGGACGGCGTCAAGCTTGGTCTTGGTCGATCCCTTACCCAAGCCCAGATCATCGGCGAGATGGTTCAGCATTTGCGAGGCATCCGTTGCCTCTTCACGAATAATGCGGTAGTCATTATAAGCATAAAGGGCCGCCCCTAAGCCGCTGAGCACGATCACCCCCAGGATGCTCGTCACAAGCAGCAGGCGAATTGCTTTTTTCGTAGGGCGCTCCTTCCCACTGAAACCCGACCCCACCCACCGCAAAATCTGCTGGAAGGCTGGCCCCTTTGGCTGGGCGGCGCGGCGGCGGGCAGGCGGCGCGACCTCGATGGCCACCGAGGCCATGGTGAAGCCGCTGGGTTGCGCGCCCCAGGCATCACGTCGCCAACTGCCCTCCTGGATATCGTCATCTTCCTCAAAGCCCTCATCGGGAAGGTAGGTCGCCGACCACGCCCCCCAATCGCGCGACCAGGGATCGCGGCTCCCTTGCGCCTCGCGCTCGTAGGAATCCTCTTCAGCATATGCGTCATCCCAAGAGCGATCATAGGGAGGGGCGGCGGGGTAGGTACGGCTGTCATCATCTGGGTCAAGAGGGACGCGCCCAGCCCCATGGCGTGCGCCAAAGTGGTCGCGCGGTGGGGGGGCCTCCGCAAAGTCTTCTTCCGTCTCGCCTGAAGCGGCGGTGGGGCCGAAATGCGGCAACTGTGCTCGCAAGAACTGCCCTCCACGCGCCGCACCACCAGAGGCCGCAGGACCCTTGTTGGCGGGTGCGGGTGAGGCGGCAGCATCGTCGCGTGGTTGGCTATTGCGGCCAGCCCCTGGCGACGGGTTCATCGGATGAAACTGACTCTTCTTCTGCCGTTCGTCAAACTTACCCACTGTCCTGTCGCCCTCCGCTGGTCTGCCGCCGTTTCCCCACTCTTTGAGGCAGGTCCAGTCTACCATAGGCTGCCCGCACGAACAACCCTCACCAGCCGGGCAGGGGACTTTTGACCCACCCCCTGCCAACAGCCGTGACCAAGCGTCAAGCCGTTCCAGCGCTTTCGCCGGGGCAACTTCTTTGCTTGCTCTCCGCGAAAACTTTACAATGGGCCAGATGGTTCCCCATCTCATAGATTATGATGGGGGAGACAAAGAAGGTGTGGGGCAAGGGGATGGACCGATGGGTGGACGCAGCAATGCCGGGGCAAGGACCTGGCACAGTCTCGCGGCCCTGGCGGCCCTGGCTGGCACTGCGGTCAGTTGGTGGCAACTCAACCGCGCGGCGGCCCTGGTGCCCCGCCTTGACGCCACCGCGCCACTGCCCCCCCGCTGTGGCCCCCTACGTGTCGCGGTCGTCATCCCAGCGCGCGACGAAGCGGATCACCTGGCCCCTTGTCTCGCTTCTTTGGTGGCGCAAAAGCTGGCTCCCACAGCCATCTGGGTTGTAGATGACCATTCCACCGATGCCACGCCGCTCATGCTGCATCGGCTGGCCCGTGAACTGCCCACGTTGCATGTGTTGGCCGCGCCAGAGCGCCCCCCTGGCTGGGTGGGCAAAACGTGGGCGCTGCATGTGGGGGTGACCGCTGCCCTGGCCGATGGCACCGCCGATTGGCTGCTGCTGACGGATGCCGACACCGGGCATCACCCTGAGTTGCTCTGGCGCGCCCTGGCACTAGTGGATGAGATGGGGGTAGATCTGCTGACCGCCATGCCCGCCGTCAGCGATGAAGGGCAGGGAGCCACCCTGGTGCGTGCCGCCATCGGTGAGGGCCTCAGCTTCCTCTATGGCGCGGATTATCCGGCCCGCACACGCGATCCACAGCGGAGCGAAGCGATGGCAGCGGGGCAGTTCATCCTGCTACGCGCTGGTGCCGCGCAGGGCGGGCTGGACCGCGTTGGCGTGCGCGATGCCCTCGATGATGACCGCGCCTTGGTCATGGACGTGAAGGCAGCGGGGCACCGCGTCGCCTTCGCCTACGCCCAAGCATTGCTCACGACGGTGGGCTACCCCACTGCCAAGGCGGCTTGGCAGGGCCACGCGCATCATCTGACGGCTTCATTGGGGGAGCGCACTGGGCTGTGGCGTGCACTGGGGGCGGTGTTGGCCACTGGTGCCACCCTCTCATTGCCCTTCATCGCGCTGGCAGTGGCCATCTGGCAGGTGCGACGGCAGGGCTGGCGTGCCGCTCTGCCAGCCCTGCTCCACTGGGGCAGCCACGCAGCGGCGGTGAGCCTGCTGCGTGCCCGCGCAGCCCGCATGGCCAACTTACCAGGTTGGTATGTGCTGGCCGCGCCACCCGCCGCCCTCGTCGTTCAAGGATTGCTCGTGCGGCTCATCGTGCGGCATCGCCTGGGACGCAACGCCATTGTCTGGAAGGGGCGGCGTTATGACTGAGGGCCAGCGCGATGGGTCTGGTGAATCGCTCGCCCGACATGGTGCACCCCATGGATGATCGCCGCTGTCTTGGGAAAGCCCCCCAAGAACGGCACCAATCCCAACAAATTGAGCGCCATCCCCAGCCGATCACCCCGGCGGCGATCAGCCTCAAAGTCGCGCAGGGCGCACATCGTCCCCACCACGGGCACGAACCCAAAGATCAACTGCGTGGTGATGCCGGGAATACGCAGGCCCTCGGCAAAATCGCCACGCACCGCTCCCGCGTAGAT
>JACDGC010000821.1 GCA_013815535.1 Ktedonobacterales bacterium | reverse complement strand
AAGTTAGCCAAGCCAAAGAGCGCGAAGTGATGGAAGTTTAGGCCGACACACCGCAGCAGCACTAAGGGAGCAACGTACTATGGCGCGTGGAAGACTTCGGCAACTATGGGATCTGTTGATGCGGCCCGTACAATCAACGGAGCCGCCCCCTGTGGCTGCCCCGGCAGATGGTTCGCGCGCCGTCACCCCCTATCATGTCGCCATCATCATGGATGGCAACGGGCGCTGGGCCACGCGCCGCCACCTGCCGCGTGGTGCTGGCCACCGCGCCGGGGTAGAGGCGCTGCGCCGCATCGTGGAAGCCGCCCCCCTGGAAGGCGTCCGCATGCTGACGGTCTATGCCTTTTCTACCGAAAATTGGAATCGCCCCCAAGAAGAAGTCAACGGGTTGATGGATCTCTTTTGGGACTCGTTCCGCACCTATCTGGAACGGTTAGATCGTGAGGGCGTCCGCATTCGCCATTTTGGGCGCTTGGAAGATCTGCGCCCTGATGTTCGCCAGGGCATCCTCGATGCGGTGGAGCGCACGCGCAACAACGACCGCCTGCACCTGAACGTCTGCCTGAACTATGGGGGGCGCGCTGAGATCGTGGATGCGGTCCGCGCCATCGTCGCCGAGGGGACCCGCCCCGAAGATGTCACCGAAGATCTCATCAGCCAACATCTCTATAGCCATGATGTGCCCGACCCTGATCTGGTGATTCGCACGGCGGGCGAAATGCGCCTGTCGAACTTCTTGATCTGGCAAGCCGCGTATTATAGCGAATATTATGCGACGCCGACGCTCTTTCCCGATTTCGACCGTGAGGCCTTCGCGCGTGCCCTGGATGCCTATAATGGGCGGACGCGCCGTTTCGGTAAGGTGGTCCCCGAGGAGCCGCCGGTGGCCGCACCGGTCGATTCCTTGGCCCGCTAGTCTGGCACCCAACAGGTGCACGGCCCACGGGCGGCCCCCTGAACAGGTGCGCTAATCAGGAGCACGAAGATGCGTGACCATGTCTGGCAAATCCGCCCACAGCGCAACGGGGCGAAGGGGCACACCGACACAGCCACATGGACGCAAACTGTGGCCGAGCGCGCCAGCCCGGAATGGGTGCAATCGCTGAGTCGCCGCCTCATCACGGCAGGCATCGCCATCCCCGTCGTCCTGGCGATGGTGTGGTTTGGCGGCTGGGTGACCTTCGCCGGAGCGCTCACCATCATGGGTCTGGGCATCTTCGAGTTGGATCGCATGTTTCGCAAAATCGGCGCGCAGCCGCTGACCAGCTTCGCATTCCTGGTGGGGCTGGCCCTGCTGGTGGGCGCGCTCTTCCCCACCTTGCGAACACTGATGCAAGAGCTGACCATCACCGCCCTGGTGCTGGGGTCGCTCTCGTGGCTGCTGCTGCGCCGCCAGGCTGGCACCGCGCTGATGGACTGGGCGCTGACGCTGGTGATGGCCCTCTACCTCGCCTGGCCCCTCTCATACCTGATGACATTGCGGGGCAACACCGTGGCGTACCATCTGACGAGCGGTGGCCTCACTGCGACGGATGGCACGATGCGCTTCTGGTGGTTGCTGGTCGTGTTCTTTGGCGTCTGGGCATTCGATAGCGCGGCCTTCTTCGCGGGCCGTTTCCTTGGCAAGCATAAGCTCGCGCCCAACGTCAGCCCCGCGAAAACGTGGGAGGGCGTCATCGGTGGCACGATCTTCGCCATGGTTGCCGCGTATGTCTTCACCCGCCCCATCGCGCCTGCCGTGGCGTGGTACCACATCGTCGCGCTCGGCCTGCTCATCAGCTTCGCCGCCACGGTTGGCGATCTGGCAGAGTCCCTCATCAAACGCCAAGCCGACATGAAGGACTCTGGTTCATTCTTTTGGGGGCATGGTGGCGTCCTCGACCGCATCGACAGCATGCTCTTCGTTGGCGTCGTCATCTATTTCTACGCAGCGCTGATCGTGCACGGGGTGTAGTCCACCCTCAATGCCACTGTGCCGCTCAACTCGAATCGCGCCCTCACGAGGGATGGGGATTTTGACCGAGCAACCCCAGTAGCTGGCGGAAATGGGGGCATCTTCGCGTGCCGCTTTCGCTATTGAATGCGCTAACGCCTAGGGAAGCTCAGTATCAGCCCCAGATTCAGCTATGTGCTTCAGATACCTGTTCCGCGTAAGCAACAATCCTTTCATATAGCGCGTGAGGATGAGCGCCTCAACCAACCTCCCAAG
>JACDGC010000075.1 GCA_013815535.1 Ktedonobacterales bacterium | reverse complement strand
CGGCCTTCTTGGTGAAACGCGCTTGAAACCAAGTCTGTCACCTGAGAGGAGCGGTGTTCTGAGCTGCGGCTTGATTCCCTGAACCCGGTAATCGCATGGGAAACACCTTACCAAGAAAGCACTGCTCGGCCATTGTTATCGTGCACCCCGATTCGGCATGCTAGGACCAAGTTTCGATACCCAGTGTGCAGGTGGTGCGTCCGGTGAAGCCCTCGCCCAAACGCAAACGGCGGGGTCTGTGGTTCTTTGGGCTGGGGGGTAAGAAGCGCCGTTATGCCCATGCCGCAGGGTTCAACTGGCCGCGTACGTGGCGTAAGGTGGCTTCATTCTTTTTTACGCGGAATTCCAGCGTAAAGATAAAGGCGTCAACTTCGCGCAGCGCTTCATTTTTGGTCGGGAGGGCAGCGCTCCATTGGCGACGCGACTGGATACGAAGCATCGCTTGATTGGTCTGGAGCACCTGGTACCGGATACGGGCCAGGGTAAGCTTTTCCTGGTCGGCTTCGATGGCAGCGCGCAAGTGGTTTTCCTGGCTGCGGAGTTCATCGTTGTTCAACATGGGGAGCGGAAGCACCATGTGGATCTCCTGTACGTGGGAGGTGGCCTCACGAGCAGCTATGATGGCGGAGCGCGGCGCGCACCACGGCGAGCTGGTTGATAGCAGTGTTTAACCGCAGCGTGAGCAAGCGGATAAACTCCTGCTGCTCGTTGCATCGTTCTTGGGGCGACACGCGGACGGCGGGAAGGGTACCTGGGGGATCCGGCGAGCGCGTCGCGGGATTGCGGAGGCGCGCAGCGTGGCGGCGGGCACGGTCAAGCGTGTGCTCCCCTTGTTGGATCTGGCAGAGCAACTGGGCTTCCTCAGCAAGCAAGCTCGCGAAGGGGGGAGGGACATTATTGGAAAACACAGGCGACACCTCCTGAGTAACTGCATCGGAACAAACACAAGAAGACACAGGGAGGAAGGTCCTTGGAAACGAGACAGCACGTCATTGATTTGGCGCAAGTGGGGCTACGCGCGGGGTGGACGCAAGCTAAAGTCCGCGCGGCGCTGCTGGCCCACCTGGAACGGGAACGGCGGTACCTGGAGCGTCGCCAGCGCTCCGGCATGCGCACCTCCTATGATGAGGTCACCGAAACGGATCAGATCGTCCTGGCGCTGGCGATCTGTTTTCTGGCTGAGGAAGGTGAGGGGAACTCGCGAGGGCGTGTAAATAGGCGAGGGTGGAGTGCTCGTGGCGTAGGAGCTCCCGCTGGAGTTCCTCATGGCTGTCAATGGCCCGCGCCAAGGAATAGAGCAGATCTTGAAGCGAGGCAGGCTGAAGAATGGCTTCATCCAAGGCCAGCTTCCGAAGCTCAGACAGGGTGCGGAGGTCGCCTTGGAGAAGGGCAAGGCGAGCAGCTTGATACAGCTTAATCAAGATGGCAGGGTTGGACATCGCACTGTCCTTTTCCTGGGAAGAAGCCGTGTGAAGAAGTGATATCCTACCGCACTTTTTGCGCCAACGAGCAAGGCTGGGAAGATATTTCAGCGTTGCGGGGATGTCAGAGGGAGGATCGCTTTGCCTAGCATCGGTTGCCTTGGCACGCGTGCATGCTGGTCGCTCGGTCGTCCCCCTCTCTGCGGATCGGCACCAACGGTCTCGTCCTCCACCGATCCTTCCTCTGGTTGTGGCTTCTCCTCGCACTCGCTTCCTTTGGCACAGTGGGGCGCTGGCGCCCCACTGTGCCAAAGGAAGCGAAGCGCCTGCCGCTTGGCGGCGGCGACCGCGAGCGAGCGGACACAAACTATCTTAGCCGCCATCTTAGTATCACGCGATCCTTATCGTGCATCACCCCAAAACACGCCTTCTGCTTTGGCGATTCCAAGGCGGGCAAGGTGTTCTATGGGGAGCAAACTCCTTTACGAGAAGGTGGTTTCCGCTTCTTGAATACAGGTTAAGAGCGACTCAATTTCAAAGGGCTTGCGCAGAGTGCCATGCGTAAAACTGCGGAGGGATTGCATCACGGCCGCCTCATGGGGGTCTGATTCGCGCAGAATACGGCTTGTCACGAGGAGAAAGCGATGCCGCCGGTGCAAGGCAGGGGAGTTGGCAATGGTTTGTACCAGGATAGTCGTGCTAGGAGCGAGACTTAAAGTGAGTAAGACAACCATCGGCGTTGTGACGGTTGCCAGAAGATGCAGCGTGGTGGCAGCGGTGGCGCTTTCCAGAAAGGTGTATCCTTCATCTTCGAGAACCATGCCGACCACTTGGCGGATCGTGGCATCCTCATCGGCAACTAATACGGTCGTCATGGGTAGATTCGGTTCTCCTTTCAAGATGATCTCCATCATGATTCTACCGGGTTTGTTCATGTTTTGCAACAAGCCCACGGCCAGTCATAGTGCTTGCTTTTGCAAGACGAGAGAAACCCGGGAAAGAGCTAGGAAGAGGAGGGAACATACCTAATAAGGACACCCAGCCACATTCCCCAATCAACGCCAGTTGCGGCATTGGGAAGACGTATGCGCCTTTATCGATAGCCAACCGTATCGTGCCGCGCGACATCCGTGGCCGTCTGATCCGCTGATGTCGGTGAAGCTGTTTCGCCGGATGCAACAGCACAAACTGGTCCGGCACTACGCGATGGATTGTACCTATCGTCTCTCCCCGCGCAGGCGTGCTATCCTGCGTCCCCTATGGGAAGAGGCCAGCGATGACAACGTGGCCCCCGATACGCTTCTCGCTGAGGATGACACGCCTTTTATTGTAGATGGACTTGATCAACGCACAAGGACAGTCACACGTCGTCAAATTCACTGGAAGCCCGTGCTGGGACTGCATTCGCTTGTCTGGGACGAGGCGTAAAAGATCGCTGGGAAAGACCCGGACTTTCCACGACGCGATTTATGGAAAGCGATTGAAAGCGGGAACTTCTCCATCTGGGAGTTGGGCGTGCAAATCTTGGCGGAAGGTGACGAGAGCAAACTGGACTTCGATATCCTGGACGCGACGAAGCTGTGGCCTGAGGACCTGCTCCCCGTGCGCCGCATGGCCAGAGCGGGCCAGTGGTGTTCTGCTTGCAACCACGCGAGATGGGCTGACTCGGTGATGAGGGTGTGGCGGCGGAGTTCTAGGCGACCATGCCCTTTGCTCACCTGCTCGGCGTGCTGATGGCGCACGCCTTAATACTCGAGCGCTTCGGCAGCGGAAAACACTCGGCGACCTCCTCCGCTACATCAGGCTGGTTACCTTTGAGAGCAAGTACATCGGGCGTTCCGGCAAAGGCGTCATGGGAACCACACAACATTTTGCCATTACAGGCTAGTACTTGGGGGGCGAACATGCCACTGACCGCCTGTATCCAAGAACGAAAGCCTGGTCACACGACACCGGGCCGAGCGCAGCAAAGATGGGGTTAAAGGTGTCGATGCCATGCGGTAACGCAAACCAGTCTTGGTTGGTTTCCCCAAGCAGCGCGATATCGTCCCAACTGCTGGCACCATCGAGTACGGCGCAATCACCACAATATTGAGTGAACTAGGGAGTTTGGTCCGCTCGACGTGCGGGTCAGCGAGGTTGGCACAATGCCTGCTGAGGGTCACACTGGCTGCCGCTGACATGGGGAGCCTCGTCGTTTCTATCCATCTTAGCCCGTTTGTCTCCCCCAATGGAGAGGCGATGGCCCTGCAGGTTGGAGCAGTTCCCCCGCTTTTTTCGTGAACTTCGGGTACAATAGCAAGGACCAGATGGGTTGATCGGGATTCATCTGGGTGGCCCTCAACGCGCGATAAGCATTGCTGCTTGTCTTGCAGCGCGTAAGAACCTGGGAGTGAAGGGCAATGTCAGCCCGCTCCCCACTCAATGGTGAGATTCCTGAGGAGGCATCATGCGCCCATCTTTCCAGCGCGCGAGTTTTGCGGTCACATCTGTGGTCTTGGGTGTCCTGTTCCTGACAGCCTGCGGTAACTCGAGCGCCGCTAGCACCAGTACGACCCCAGCGAATACCCCCATCCCCACGAACGGGATCACGATTGATGCGACCACCAA
The DNA here is from genome assembly GCA_013815535.1 of Ktedonobacterales bacterium. Classification (GTDB taxonomy): domain Bacteria; phylum Chloroflexota; class Ktedonobacteria; order Ktedonobacterales; family JACDGC01; genus JACDGC01. The sequence goes on along the minus strand of JACDGC010000075.1, from coordinate 6,613 downwards.
ACTCTTCACCCCGTTCGTCACGGTGGTCGAGGCCAATACGACGGTAACGATCACCAATAGCGATACGGTAGCCCACAACCTCACCTCAGTTCCGGTGGCCGATCCCACCGCCGCGTCCTTTGTGAACCCCGATGCGGCGATCAACCAAACGGTGCAGGGGGGGGCCAAGACGACGCTCACTTTCACCAAAGTAGGCCTCTATGATCTCTATGACGCGACGCAGGCAACCATCGACCCAACCTACCATCGGGTGGCTCCTCATAAGGGCACCGCCGGCTTCCCCTTCGCCGCCGAAGCCGTCATTTGGGTCAAGGGAACCAGCGCGGGGTTGCCCACAACCACCAAGAATAGTGTCCTCGTCGGGAAAGACGCCTTCGAGTTGGACTTCGTGGCGGTGCATACTGGTGGCACTGGCGTGTGGCACAACTATGACACGGATCTCCATTATGTGAGCCTTGCTCCCAGTTTCGCGGGCCTGAACCCCGCGAAGGTCGGTGACAACATTAACAAAGTGTTAGGCACCGATGACGCTCCGCCTACGGGAGGCAACACCACCCTCACCTTTGCTACCCCCGGACTGTATTACTATTTTTGTTCATCGCATGCGGACTTCGACACGACGCTGAATCGGGCGAAGGCGCATACCGATGCCTCGATCTACCCCATTCCCATGGAGGGGTTTGTGCTGGTGGGCTAACCCGTGGTGCTCTGCGAACGGCGCGGCCTTGGGGGCACGCGCCGTTTGTGTTACAGATCACAGCCTCACGACATGCGGCGGGGTAAAATCCCCGCTGGTAGTGCTAGGGGACACATTTGCTACCCTAACGGTGTTTTTTCCTGAGGGCGCACTGGTGGGCGACATGCTCGACGTCCTCCCTATTGCGCTTCAGTGATGGTGTGCTTTATATTCGAAGCTTGGCTCTGCCTGACATTGCTGCCTTAACGGGGATTTTTCGGCTCTTCCGCACTTTGCGTGAATGCGGGGTATGCTGCTCCTCTTCTTCTGTCGTCATAGCCAATTACTCTGACAAGAGAACGAGTGTGGGATGAGAGGAGGGGGCCTAGGAAGTGAAGAGGCCATGCCCATCAGCGTTAGGAATGTAGCACCCGTTGGCGCAACACCTGGAGTTTGGCGCGTCCATAGCCCTGGCGTTTGATCAACTTGAGGCGCGTCATTTGCCCTTCGATCTGGCCTTGGGACCAGGGCAAATCCAATCCCGCACGCATGGCGGCTTCATCGCGTCGCACTGCTTGGACGAATCTGCGCAACTCCGCGAGACGCCCGTCATCCACGCCGTGAGGGATGCCGACGAATGCGCGTGGACTAACTCAGCGAAGGCTTGCGCACGGAGATATAGTTCATTGAGGTCAGCATCCGCTTCGCACAAGAGGTGTACATACTCTTGGTGCTTGGGAGAGAGCCGAGCGAGGGGGAGATAAAACCACCAACTCATCGTGCGGGGCGGCGGAATCATATCCTTGAGGGGTGTTGGCTTGGTACACATTACGGGGCCAGCCGCCGAGGATTCACCCAGCAATTGGCGGAGCTAGGTCCCATAATTGACGACAATAGTGGTCCGCCCCCGATACCCTTGCTCTTGCAGTTCACGGAAGATCTGAAGCGCATTGCGGCAGCCTTCCTGAAAAACCCGCCGATGAATGTAGCTTTTGTAGGGAGCGAGCTTTCCTTGCTGCGGCTTGTAAACTGATGGGCTCGGTGGGCGCATCAGGTCGTGCTGCACGCTTTGCGGCGTCATCCCCAAATATAGGGCAATCTGGGCCGGATTGTAGCCTTGTTCATGCTGCACATTCACGCGCTCAAAGCGCGCCATCCGCCGTTGCTGCGTCGCGGCTTTGGCGGCGTCATCCCGTTTCAACCGCAAATCGACGCCCAGCACGACTGGTTGCGCTGGCTCAAGAATCCGCTGAATCGTGGGGAAGAGGCGACGCACCACCCGCTCGATCGTTTCGCGGAAGTTCTGGACCAGATGAAAGCGGTCAGCGACTTGTTGTGCTTGAGGTGCGCCGAGACGCGCGGCTTGGGCATACTCCCCGCCGCGATCGCGACTGATGATGGCAATCGAGGGGTACCGTTGAAGCCAGGCGGCGACCGAAGCCGCGTCCCGCTGTGGTAGAAATGCCAACCGACGATGGCGCTCCACATCGCAAATGAGGGTGCCGTATCGCTCGCCGCGACACCACGCCCAATCATGGATGCTAATCACGCGGGGTGGCATGAGGAGGATATCAGACAGACGGCATACTAACCGCAAGAGGGTATCGGGTCTTGTGTAGATGCTACACCGAGGGGCGAGCCGGGCACCTGCCTCACCTCCCAACGCCAATCCCAGATGCGTCAGCACCTCAGCTATGCGCGTCGTGCGGCGCGCACAGCGCACTGCGAGAGGCGGCAGGGGCTCAGCGAACGTCTTGCGTAGACACGTCCCCTGGTCGCAGAAAAAACGACGGACCGTGAGACGCAAGTGGACCTATTGCCCGCTCCAGGGCAAGTCCGCCAGTGTGCGGTGATAACGACTGTGGATGCGCGAGGAGGACTGACCACACTCCGGGCAAGCAGCGCACGCTGTTGAGGTATGGGCCATGATGGTCACGGTCTCTCCCTCGTGGAGAATGTCATCCACGAGACATCCTGGGATATGAGGTTCGAAATGCATAGACATGCTGGTGAGGAGGAAAGGGAAATGGACTGACTCGCAACGATCTTGAGTATATCTCATCCCGCATTCACGCAAAGTGCGGAAGAGCCCAGATTTCCCCGTTAAGGGTCTCCCGGTGTGATCCTGATGATAGAATACCTGGACTTTGCACATTTTAGCGGCGAACGGACCAGCGTGAGTAGGGTAAGATCAGCGCCAAGGAATCCTTCAGGAGGAAGTGGTTATGGCCTCTCATCTGCTCGCTACCCTACTTGCCCCTTTCGTGCCGGGTTCACTCGTCCTACTTGGCAGAAAGGGCTGACCCTGCTTGACGGGGCCTTGCTCACGCGAGGCCCACACACGGTTACTGCGGCCTTGCGGGCGATGGGATTGCAGGACAACACGCGCTTCAAGGTCTTCCATCATGTTCTCAGTCGTGCACGCTGGTCCCCGCTCCAGATGAGTAAAGTGCTGTTCCTCCTGCTCGTCACCACCTTTGTCCCCGCAGGTGCGCCGATCCATGTGGTTGTCGATGAGACGCTCGAACGGCGCTGGGGGCCGCATATTCGCAAGTGTAGTGTCTATCATGATGCCGTGCGCTCGTCTCAGGGCTATCCCAAGATGAGTCGCGGCCTGCGTTGGCTGTGTCTGATGGTGGTGGTCACCCCCCGCCATGGACGCACCGTGCTTGGGCGCTGCCTTTTCTCTGTGTGCTGCTGACGTCGGCGGAACGCGACACTAAGGAAGGGCGTCGCCACAAAACGGTGCCAGAGTGGACGGGCCAACTGGTTCGTCTCGTCAGACGCTGGCTGCCCGACCAACCGATGACGCTGGTCGGTGATGGCGCTTACCGTTCGACCGAACTCGGACGGACGTGTGCAGCCGCACAGGTGACCCTTATTGCACCATTGCGAGCGGATGCCTGTCTCTATGCGCCACCCCCGCCGCGCCATCCACGCCAAGAAGGCCGACCGCGCGTCGTCGGCGAGCGACTTCCCAAGCTGGATTAAGTGCTGATGGACCCGACGACGGTGTGGCAGCATGTCACCGTGATGTGGTATGGGCAAGGCAGCCGCTGCATCGAATGGTGCAGTGGCACCGGGTGGTGGTATCGCTATCGTGCTTATCAACCCTCATTACCCCTGCGTTGGGTGATCAGTCGTGATCCGAGCGGTGGGCGTGATACCCGCCTCTATTTTGCCACCGATCCGCAGCTTACTGGCAGCGCTATTCTGCTGGCCTTCATGAATCGCTGGTCCGCCGAAGTGACCTTTGAAGAAGGCCGTGCACACCTGGGAATTGAGACGCAGCGGCAATGGTCGGACGCCGCCATCGAGCGAAGCACCCCGTGTGTGTTTGCCCTGTTGAGCGTCGTCACCCTCATGGGTAAGCAGTTGTACCCCGCCGGAGATATCCCCGTTCGCCAAGCCGCCTGGTATACCACACAACAGGCGACCTTTTCGAACGTCCTTGCTGTCGTGCGGCGGTCCTTGGGGAATCCAGCACATTATGCGTCATCGCAAGAAACCCCGGATGCCATTGTACTGGCACGTGCAGAGATGGCACGCCTGTTCACGGCAGCCTATGGCTCGCCCTGAAATGTGCAAAGTCCAGGTATCCTATCGTCAGGATCACACCGGGAGGCCTATTAAGCAAGGAAGGTCGTTGTGGTAGGTGGTGTGCTTCTGCTGATGCCGCATTTTCGAGAGGGTAGTCACACGGGCTCAGAATAAATTGATCCCCCATCTGGTACGATGACGACCATCCTGGCATACGGCATGCACAACGAGAGCCGTACCTCCGTGCTTCACCCGACGGCTGCGGCAAGGGCGTCGCTGGTTATAGGAGCACCCCGTGAAAGGAACACCGATGTATTTCCACGTCCAAGAGTTAATTAACGAGATCGTTGCGGACGAACCCGATCCAGCGGCCGCCAACGCGCTCCAAGAGGGGCTGGGGGGCCAGTTTGGCGAGATGCGCACGATGATGCAGTATCTCTTCCAGAGCTTCAATTTTCGCGGCGATGGCCTGCAGTATAAAGACCTGATCCATGCTGTCGCCGTGGAAGAGATTAGCCACGTCGAGTTGATCGCCACCACGATTGCCCGCTTGCTGGATGGTTCACCACGCTACCAGGGCAAGGCTGACGCCGTTCCCGGCGCTGGCGGGTCCACACCCCTCAACATGGCGCTCACCAACGGCAACATCCATCACTTCTTGGTGGGGGCACAAGGTGCCCTCCCGGTGGATTCGGCGGGCAATCCCTGGTCGGGGTCCTACGTCTACAATAGTGGTAACCTGGTTCTGGATTTGTTGTACAATCTGATGCTGGAAGCGACTGGGCGGTTACAGAAGTGCCGGATCTATGAAATGAGTGCAAACAAGACCCTGCGTGCGACCGTCGCGTACCTCATCGTGCGCGATGAGGTCCATCAGAAGGTCTATGCCAAGGCCCTGGAGAGTCTCGGCGTCAATTGGGCCAAGACCTTGCCAGTGCCTAACGTCGATACCTCCAAGTACCCCGAAGTCAAAGCGCTGTTGGATAAGGGCATTGACCGGGTGCAATATACCTTCCGTCTGGATGGCTCGCGGTTGGGGGAAATCTTCCGGGGGGACTCGCCGTTCAACGATGGGACGACGGTTGAGACGCAGGACAAACCGGCCACCGGCTTCCCCATGCCGCAGGCCCCCGAACGCGCCGAAGAATTCGCTCCCGGCCTGACACCCGAACTCAAGGAACTGGTCAAAGAGGCGGCGAAGCTCGCGCACTAAGTCCGAGGAGCTCCACGCCAGCATCGGCACAAAGGCACCTTGCCAGGAGCCGGTTGCTGGCGAGCTAGCAGGACATGGGGACCGTCTTGTCCCGTTTTTTTATGCCGAGTTTCTGTTCCAATTCCGTTCCGTTTACAATGCAAACACGGCTCCGTTTTGTGGTGCGCCATCCCTACCAGCATCCTCGACGTTCGACGCGGCGATCTCGTTAGCGTAGCATGCCTCTGACTGGAAGCATTCCCCCAGCCAGAGGATCACCCATGCCAGAATCTATTCGAGGAGAACGAGTCCCATGCCGCGACGCTCAACAACGCTTGTGGAAAGCCCTAGAACTGCTCCATCGCGAACGACTTCTTGTATACCTTCCAGCCTCATCCCTGCCCCGTTCGTCGATGTTGCCCCCGCGTCCTCGCCCCGTGTCCCGTACCAAGCAAGTCTCGTGAGAGCCGCGCTGTATGCACGGGTCTCGACGGAGAAACAAGAACGCGACGAGACCATTGCCAGTCAACTTGCCGCGCTCCACCAGGCAAGTACCCAGCGGGGATATCAGGTCACCCCCAACGATGTGTTTCGTGACGAAGGGTACAGTGGAGCACGCTTGGACCGTCCGGCCCTCGACCGATTGCGCGATGTGGTCGCTGAGGGCACCTACGACGTGGTTCTGGTCCTTGCCCCCGACCGCTTGGCGCGGCACTACGCCTATCAAGTGGTCGTCATCGATGAATTCACCCAGGCTGGCTGCCGCATTGAGTTTCTCAACCACGCTGGGGGAACCAGCCCGGAGGAACAGATGCTGTTGCAAATGCAAGGCGTGTTCGCGGAATATGACGGGCGCTCATTGCCGAGCGGCTCCGGCGTGGCCGGATCTTCGCGGCACGCCAAGGGCGCGCGACGTGGGCGCAATCCCCCTTTGGCTACACCTACCTTCCCAAAACGGCGACGACCTCCCAAACCCTCATCATCAACGAGAACGAAGCGGAGATTGTCCGGCAGATGTATCGTTGGTTGGTAGAAGAAAGGCTGAGTTCGTACGCGATTACTCAGCGGTTGCAGGCGCAGCACCTCCCCACCCGCAAAGGACGGGGCTGGCGGCAAAGTACGGTCATCGAAGTGTTGCGTGATCCGCTCTACAAAGGGGAAGGGTATTTCAATCGCACTGGCCCGACGGATGCCCATCAGCCGCA
>JACDGC010000820.1 GCA_013815535.1 Ktedonobacterales bacterium | reverse complement strand
GTCATAGTCCGCGTGGGTGTTGATGACCACAAGGTGCCGCCCCTGCCGCACCCGCGCGAGCGATTGCATGATCTCAAGTGCCAGTTCGGGGGTCGACATCGTATCCACCACGACCAGATAGCGCCGGGTGATCAGCGCGAAGGTGTCGACCTCCGCACCTGCGCGAAAGATGTGCAGGCGCTCGTCCCAGCCCCCGTTGGGCAGCAACTTGGCATGGCGCTCCTCTTGTTCGGCAGTCATTGGTGGCCCCTCCTTCCAGATCTCGCTTCAGCATACGACGCAGGGGCAAACAGCAGCATTTGCCCCTGGGGGTGCAGCCAGCGTTTTGGAAGTGACACCCAGGCATTGACACCCTGCAAGCTGGCCGTCGGGGATATCCGGCTGCCCTTGGTGGATGAATCGAAGAGGCAGGGCAGCCCCGCATATGAAGCCTGGGGCAAGCCCACAGCGGCCACAGAACCAGCTAGGGAGTATGGCTAGCCCCATCTGCGGCAGGTGGTTGCGCGGGGTCCAGGGCTTGCTGAATCCACGCGGTGTAAGCGGAATTGGCTGCTTGGACGGGCAGCGGGCTGATCTCGAAATCATCATCGCCCACCACAGCCCGAATGCCCTCGCGCAGCGCGGCCAGGCACGTGGGATGAGTGCGACACACGAGGAGCGCTTCCTGCGTCTCGTGGATGCCCTGGGCATCGCGATACCACGTCGCCACGGCGGGGAGCACGTTCGCGCCAGCGATCGACCGCTGGACCAGCAACGCTTGCACCAACGACACGACCCCGATGCGCGCTGGCACGGTCACGAGCACCACCAGATAGTCCATCACGCGCCTCCTTACGGCAGCAACAGATGCAGATCGCCGAACTCATGCCACAAATAGCGCGCCGCCAATGCCGCAGCATAGACATGGCGCAGATGCTCACGGCTGGCAAAGGCCGCCAGCATGCTCAAGTGTGAGGCATGCGGTTCGTGCCAGCCCGTCAGCAACCCATCGACCGCATGAATGCCCCGCTCAGGCGTGATGACGAGGGCGGTCCAGCCCTCGCCGGGGTGCACATGGCCCTGCGCGTCCGCGACCGTTTCCAGCGCCCGCACGACAGTGGTGCCAACGGCAATGACACGCCCCCCCGCCTGGCGCGCGGCATTGATGGCCAGGGCGGTCGCCGCTGGCACACGATACCATTCCTCATAGGGCGGCTCGTGATCTTCCAGGCTGGCGACCCCGCAATGCAGCAGCAAAGGCACGACCTGCACGCCCCGCGCGACCAAAGCAGTGATGATCTCCGGCGTAAAGGCGCGTCCGGCAGAGGGCATCTCGGCGCTCCCCAATTCAGTCGCATACACCGTCTGATAAGCGCTGCTCGGCCAAGCTTCCTGCACGTAGTGATAACGGATCGGCGTGCCATAGGCTTCCAGGTAATCCAGCCACGGCAGGGGGAGGTGCAGCGCGGCCAGCCACAGACGCGGCGCGACCACCTCGCGGTCAGCCGGGTAGGGTGCCAGCAACGTGGCGCTGCCCCCCAGCGGCAGGTGCAGATGCTCACCAGCCTGCCCCGTGCGCAAGGCCCGCGAGGCCACACCGTCAGGTTCACGCAACTCCACCGTCCAGACGCCACCAGGCAGGCGCGTGGAAAGGTGCAGCGCCACGCACGCCCCATCCGCGCGCATGGCAGGGAGCGCGGCCTTCAGCGTGCCACTGGTGTTGATCACCAACACATCGCCTGCCTGCAAGGCACTGCCGATGGCGCGAAAAGGCATATGCGCCAAACGGTCGCTGGTGCGCCAGGAAACCAGCAATCGCACATCGTCGCGTCCCAGACCGCGCGCCTCGGGTGGGGCGGTCGCCTCCAATTCCGCTGGCAACACGAAATCGATGATCGGGTCGGGGCGCGGCGTTTGCGGCACGCTGCTGGTGGAAGGGTGCAATAGAGCGGCTTCTTTGCTCATAATTCGTGCCCCAGGGGGGATGCCAGATCGGCGCTGCGATAGCGCCCACTGGGCAGATCACCCGCGATGAGTGCCAGCAACCCTGGCACACTCGCCTCGGGCGGAGGCCGGTCGCTGATGTCTTCACCGGGGAAGGCAGCTTGGTGCATCGTCGTGCGCATGTCGCCGGGGTCGACCCAATAGACGCGCCACGCGGGTTGTTCAGTGGCCAGCACGTGGGAGAGTTGCTCTAGCGCCGCTTTGCTGGCCCCATAACCACCCCAGCCAGGGTAGGCCTCCAA
>JACDGC010000819.1 GCA_013815535.1 Ktedonobacterales bacterium | reverse complement strand
AGATCCCCATAGCGGCTATCCTGTGCTTGCAAACGCTGGTAAATCGTCGCATCGCAGCCAATCGGAAAATGCGTCACACGCGCTAAAAGAAACCCTTGCAATGGTGGCGACATCCGCATGATCACCCGCGCGACCGAATACCGTTGCCCGTTCATTTACGAGGCCGTCCCTTCTTCTGCCAGAAAGCAGATCGCCAACGCCAGGACGATCTGATCCGTCTCCGTTTGTTCGTCGTAGGAAGTACGTGTGCCGGAGCGCTGGCGACGCTCCAAATACCGCCGTTCCCGTTCCAGGTGGGCCAGCAATGCCGCGCGGACTTTGGCTTGTGTCCACCCCGCGCGTAGCCCCACTTGCGCCAGGTCGATGACGCGCTGCATGTCAGCCATGACCTTTCCCCCTACGTCATGCAATAGCCGCTCTCACACGTCGTGGGAAACAAAGGCTCTTGTACATCGGTCCCCACCACGCGCGCCAGCGAACGACCTTGGCCTGTCAAGTACGCCGCATTTTTACCAAAGCGCGCCCGCTTCGCTTGGATGGTCGCTTCTAACGCGACGGCTTGCGCGAACAACTCCGGTTCATCTCGATACATCGCCTGCCACTGGCGCACCTGATGAAAAGGGCAAAACCAGCACGCCGACTTGGGCGGCACGGACAACCCCGCCCCCTCAATGATTGCCACACAATCTTGGCGCGTCAGCCGCCGGTGAATCAGGGGATACACAAGTGTTTCATAGGCGATACCACTCGCCGTCCGCATACGGGTAAACTCATCCAGGCTGATGCCAAGATGCACCCGTGCCGGATCTGCGCGCGTTGCCCCCTGTTGACGCAGCCATCGCGCCACCACAGCAATCTTGAATTGCGAGGTACACCCCCGTATCCCTGGTGGACCCCCGCCCAGATACACCGGAATCCAATCCCCCTTTTTCGTCGGATTGACCACTTCTTCCAACAATGTCGGCATCGAACCATCCCGCTTGCAGCGGCGCAATTCGAGCAGCGTCAAATGATGTGTCTGAGCATAAGGCATGGCAACATCCCGCACATAGCGCAGGGTCGCGGGATGTTCGGAATCATCGCCCACGTTGGCAAAGAGAAAGGTGCTCACTGCCAGGTCGCCTTGCGCCGCGAGCACCAAGGCAGCGGTACTTTGTACGCCGCCCCCAAAACTAAACACGTCAAGCATCCGTTACCCCCCTTGCCCGAAGAACCACAGGCCCCGCCGCTTGCGCTTGGGCAACGGCTTCACCGGACGTACCACCTGCACGTCAGGCGTCTGCCCTTGTTTGGCCTTATAAGCGAGACACCGCTGTTTGTACCAGCGCTCGATGCGCGGCAACGCCCGTGTATACTGCTGCTGCGAGAGACCACCACATGCCAACATTTCCGCCAAACGCACCCCTTTGAGCAGCGAGCGCCACACCCATTCCCGTTGGGCATCGGTCAAGTCGTCGAGGCGGTCCCCGCGCACCGCGCGCACCCGCCAACCGTCCACCACGTCGGGCGGTGTGCGCGGATGTGTCTGCTTGCCCATCAGCTCTGCCCCTGTTCCTGGCGACGCACCCGCCGTTCGGCCCAGGTGCCCACCACGACCAAGAGCACCATGCCGCCGAGGGATGACCAGATGAGCCACACCCACAGCAGCAGCGCCCCCAGCCAGAACGCCCCCAACCCCGCCAGCATCAGGAACATACACGCCCCCGACACCGCATCCAACCGCAACCCACGCCGCCTATCGAACCGATACGCCACCACCGCCAGCAGCACCATCAACACACTAAAAACGGCCATCACCCCTGCCGCCATCGTCTGACTGAAACCAAACATGCGTTCCCTCGTTTCTCAGAAAAAGGGGAGCACCCACCACGAGTGCTCCCCCTGACTGCTTACTTTTTGTTCGCCGCCTTGTATTGCTGACGGATCACCCGCACCCGCTCTTGGAGCGCTGCGTCATCCATCCCCGTTAGCGCTTGGAGGTGGGGCCAGCGCCGCTTTTCGGTCAGCGACACCCACACCCGGTTCATGTCATCGCGCGATAACCCCGCCAGGGGATAGCCCTCGTGAATCATCCGCGCCCGTAACGCATCCATCTCTGGGGGCGTCCGTCGCGCCGACCGCGCTGAGGAAGAGGAGGGCGGAGAGGCAGCCACCTCTTCTTCCTCATCCGCGAGGGTTACTGAGGGTCCGCCGATGCCTCCGGCCCCGCATCCGCCTGATCCTGCT
>JACDGC010000074.1:10143-10699 GCA_013815535.1 Ktedonobacterales bacterium | reverse complement strand
AACCTTGACCCTGACTATAGTAAGCCAGCGCTGCAAAATCAGACGACCACGCTTTGGCGTGATCCCATCCTGCATCGCCCCGAAAACGCTTTGCTTGGGTTGCAATATGCCAGCTATTTCAAGTCGACCCCCACCAACCCCTATATGCCCTACTGGCAGGTGCGCGATGGCGACCCTGATGCGCTGGAGCACGCGGCGCTGCTGCAACAAGGCCAGGTGATCTCCAATGGTTTACTAGGATATGAATTTGATAGCGTGGCTAACAACGGCCAAACACCTGCGAACTTGATCCTTCTCAGCCAATCGCCTGTGGTTGACTATCAAAACAGGTTCTTCATCGCGAACTCGTCCTATTACCGCGACGTCTCTGGTTCGCTGGTCTTTGACGCAGGCAGCATCTGGTGGAGCTATGGATTGGATGAATTCAACTTCCCTGGCTCTGACCAGCACAATACCGTGCGTGGTAATCAGTTCATTCAGTCATTGACCACCAACGTCATTCGCGCGATGCTGAGCGCGGCACATGTGCCCGTGCCCAGTTCATCACAGTCGGTGG
>JACDGC010000074.1:0-10133 GCA_013815535.1 Ktedonobacterales bacterium | reverse complement strand
CAGAAAGTAATAAGTGATGGGCACCACGCGCACGCTTTATCGCCCAGTCGGCCCGAAAGAACTGGCGCTCATCCATGCCAGCAATGACCGCGCCTTTCCGCCGCGCCTGCCATCGCAGCCGATCTTTTACCCCGTCTTGTTTGAAGCCTATGCGATCCAGATCGCTCGAGACTGGAACGCACGCGATGGTAAGGCGGGCTATGTGACGCGCTTCCAGGTCGAGGCCGCCTTCGCTGCCCGCTATCCCGTCCACACGGTCGGCAGCAGTTTGCACCAGGAACTCTGGGTGCCCGCAGCGGAATTGGATGAATTCAACGCGCACATCATTGGGCTGATTGAGGTCATCCACACGTTTTAGCGCTTGCATTCTCGCCACCTATTCTCTATAGTGTGGCCATGCTCATCCGTTGGCCGCGCAGCCAATGCCGCAAGCCAGCAGTATAGGGGGCTCGAAACTGCAATGCTTCTCACACCCATCAGGCGCGCGGGGATGCTCTGCCTCGTTGTGACCTTCGCCGTCCTTGCCCTTGCGGGGTGGCTCCCCTCTGCGCAGGCAAGCATGCGGGATGTTGGGTACACCATTACCTTAACCGCCGATGGTGCGACGACCATCACCTATGACAATGCCACCTCCACGTTTCACGCGCTCTTCGACCATCCTACCAATAAGCCAGCGAATGCCTCGGAGGTCTTGCTCTTTGTCGACAACGACACGAGTTATGGCGGCACGCATTCCATGGTCAGCGCCACCCAGGATAACTACCGTTTTGGTGCCGTGTCGGATTTGTCCGTAGGCACCCACCAGATTCAAGCGCGCTATTATCTCACTACTACCGCGACCTGGTACACCAGCAACACGCTCACCATTACCGTCGGCAAGGGCAACGTCACCCTGGGTTGCGGCATCAATGTCGGCACACACTATCATCTCGGCCAATCGCTGACTATCCCATTCACCCTGACGCCGACCCAGGGGACGCCGCCTGTGGATTGGCAAGGCAGCATCTTTACTCTCACTTTCACCGGTCCAGCGAGCGTGACTTATTCAGATGTTAAGCTCGACAGTGCCATGCACGCGACGGTGCTCGCCCCCGAAACGGCGGGGATTTATACCTTGGGCTGCACATTCAGCGGTTCGCCGTCATTCAACGCGGCCACGGGCAAGCAGGCAGGCATTATCATTAGTGCCGAGCACCAAACGGGTGCGGTGCGTGTCTACACCAATCCCACAACCATCCGTCCCAACCAGCAAACCACCTGGTACGTGGTCATTCCCGCAGGCCCCGGCCTGCCGATGCCCACCGGCAGCTTCGACATCCGCGTCGGCAATGGCACCTCACGGCCCATTGACCTCAGCGCGGCTGGTGATGCCACCGTGCAACTGACCGCCCCAACCTCCGTTTATGGCACCATCGACATCATCTACTTTGGCGACACGGTGTATGCCTCTGGCGTGTCGTCGTTCCCTTTGACCAATCCGCCCATTCCTGGGGCGGGCGGTGGTGCGGCAACCCCCGTGCCCACCATCAAGGCGGGTGGCACCGCGACGCCTGGTACCCCCGCGCCAACCGTGACCGTCGGTACCACCGGAACGCCCATCGCGACCCCCGCTGGGACGCCCGTTGCCAGCGCTAGCCCAGGTGCGTCAAGCGGAGGCAGCACAGGTGGCCCTGGCGCGATGCCCCTGGTGGGTGGGGTGCTTGGTTTGTTGGTCATTGCGGGTGGCGGGACGCTGCTGTGGCGTCGCCGCGTTGGCACCGCTGCGGCTACCCCCGCCGAGTATGTCTGGCGGCAAGAGCCGCAGGCCGATGATACCGCCAAGCTGCCCATGCCACCCGCTGACTGGGGCGACTGACCTGCTGCCACACCGCAGCCGTGGCCTCACACGCCCGTTGTTCCCTGCCCCGCTGGGGGTGGGCGACGGCGGCGCGTGGTGGCCTGCTGCGCGGCCAGGCGCGCCTGCATGCGTGGCACCACCGTCAGCACATACACCACCGTCAGCGCCAGCAGGCCGACGAAGATGCCCGCCACCATCAGGGGGGCCGTGCCCGCTGGCAATTGATTCGCGGGGGGCACCAGTGCGCCAAAGAAGAGCACCGTGAAGATGGCGACTGTCACTCCCGGAATGACCAAACCGCCTGGCAACCGGAACGACCGTGCCGCTGTTGGCTGGCGACGCCGCAGTTGGATGACGCATAGCCCGGCAACGGCATAGATCATTGCTTCGAGCGCGGCCCCGACCAGGATCAAAACCTGGAAGGCCCCGGTCGCGAAGATCAGCACTGCGATCAGCGCTGAGGTCGAAGAGAGTGCCACAATCGTCACCCATGGCACCGTCGCGCGATTGAGCCGTGCGAAGATCGCGGGCATCGTGCCCTCGCGCGCGGCGGCGTAGAGAAAGCGCGAGGCAGTGGCGAAGCCACCATTGAAGGTCATCACCCCCGTGAAGAGTGTGGCGACCAGCATCCACCATCGCCCCACCTCGCCGAGCCCCGCTTCGGCCATCAACATCTGCGGGAAGGCCGAGCGCACGACGCTCTGTGGCAGATGCCACGCGCCGTGGGCATCTTGCACACTCAGCAGATTCGTCGTCGCCAGGGTAAAGAGGCTATATGCCACGAAAAGGACGCCGATGGCGATGAACATCCCACGCGGGATCAAGCGGTGGTCCGAGATCTCTTCGGCCAGCGGCGTCACCCACTCGAAGGCCGAAAAGACGAAGACACCCGCCGTCACTCCGTTGAAGAGGCCGCCCGCGTCGCTCAGCGCGGCCAGCGGCGTGTGCAGCGCGAAGCCATGCGTCGCCAACGCGATCACCGAGATCACGCTGGCCGAAACCAACAGCGCATAGGTCGTGACATCTTGCAAGGCGCCTGCCAGACGGATGCCTCCCAGATTCGCTGCCATCGTCAGCCCCAGAATGAGCAAAATCCACAGCAACGTTGGGGTTTGCGGAAAGACGTGGGTGATGGCGCTGCCGACGACATAGCTATCCGCCGCGATGACCGCCACAATGGTGACGGTGTACATGAAGGCCACGATCAGCGCCAACCGTTCATTGAACGCCGCCTTGATGTAGAGGCGGATGGCCGCCGCTGAAGGATAGAGCGCGTTCAACTCCGAGAAACAGCCCGCCGCCAGCAATGCCAGCCCCCCCGCGATGAGCAGCGCCAACCAGGCGCTATCGCCCGCGACGGTGTTGGCCACCAGCACGCACCCCAAAAAGCTGATGGCGGCATAGGACAGCCCCGCGCTCGTTGATAAGACCGTGCGAAAGCCCAAGACGCGCCGCAGCGCGACGGTGGGGGCATCGTTGCTCGCCACTGCCATATACTCTCTCCCACGCCAGAATGATTGGTTCAGGGTAGACGATAACGGCTGGGCTGTCAATGGGGTGCCCACCACCCCGGCAGCCGTGCTGGTGGCTGCCCAAACGATGCTGATGCGCGAACTGCGTCACGGGGTTGGTGGTGGCGCGCCGAACTCCTGCAACAGCGGCGCGCAGCGTGCCCCCAGGGCTGGGGCACTCGCCATCATTTCACGCAGCAGGCAGGTCGTCGCGGCAGCCAGGGCGCGGCGCAGCTCGGGCGCTGTGATGGCGCAAACGAGGGTGGCGGCGAGCGGCGCGGTGACATCGGCGGGCAGACGGTCGGTGCCGCGCCCATGGTGCGCGTTCTCCCCCAGGCGGAGGCAGGCCAGGGCCAACGTGTAATTGCGTATGGCGCTGATCCAATATTCCGCCTGCCAAAACTTGCCGCGTTCGATGCTGGACCGCGCATGCAAGACGTGGTGCCAGCCCAGCCCCATCAGGTCGTGCGCGTTGGGTGGTGCATCGGCCTCCAGCGTCTGCGTTGGGCCGAAGAGGGCCTGAAACTGCGGACCCCGCGCACCAAAATCGCGGCCAGGCGTGACACCGATGTCGACCTCCAGACCACTGGGCAGCAAGAACACGCGATAGATGGACGAGCGAGCGTGCAGATCGAAATGGTCGATGATGGTGAATTCCTGGTCGAGCGCGACGGTCCAGTCGTGCAGCACCGCCTCGGGCGTCACCCCATCCATGATGCCAAAGGCGACATCGACATCTGACCAGACATCTTCGGCACCAAGGGCGGATGAACCTGTGAGCGCGCCTGCTGTCACCCGGGCATCGGCCCGTGCCAGCGCGATGACGCGGGCGCGCACATGGTCGCGCTCGGCTATGGTGAACATCTCATGGCCTCCCATTCCCTCAGCGTTGCTCTGTCATTGCAGGGTAGTATATGCATGGGCTGCGCTGGCACACAAACGAGAGAGCGCGTCAGACGTCTTGTCTGAACGCGCTCCCTACGCAGAGAGAGACCAAGTAAGGGGGTATGGAAGATTGGTCTCTAGGCCGTGCGCGTGGCGGCGGCGTTGTTGTTGCCAGCCAGGAAGTAGACAGCCAGCGAGGCTGCGGCGATGGCCGTGTGCAGGAAGTTATCGGCGACGTTGACATCGATCAGGTTCAACACTGTGTTCCCCTGGATGAAGCCGACAATCGTCACGACGGCATAGACCGCCCCAAAGACACCCGCATAGAGGCGTGCATATTGACCACCAGCCATGTTCGCCGCCAGCAGGCCAACGATGCCAGATGCAAGGTGAATGACGTTGTGGATGGGATCAATGGCGAAGATGCCGAGCAATGCGCCGTGGGGGGCCGAAGCGGCGGTGGGCGCGAGCGGCGCAACGAAACCGAGGACGCCGACCAGCGTCAAGACGCCGCCGAGGAGTTGAGCATACGTTTTGGCAAGATTAGACATTGCGATGTACCTTTCGTAGCGTCGCCCAGTGAGTGAGCGAGGCGGGTGGTGCCCAAAAAATTGGGCATGGGGTGGCACGGTTGCGCTGAAAGGGTGCTGATGGTGAATGCTGCGCGTCAACTCCACCGCACGCTGACGGTGAAGGTGGCGCTTTGAGGCGGCTGACCCGCCACGGCGACATACGCGGTCATATGCCAGGTGCCTGCCATGGCAAAAAGCGGGTGCGCGATGTAGCTGCCATCGCTTTGCCGCGTGGCTTCCACCTCGGGCGTCGTCATGGGCATATCCACCATCTCGAAGGTGACATGCACCTGGGCATCGCGCAGGGCCGCGCCAGTGGCACCGTGCAAGGTGAAGGCGGCGGTGTTCGCGTTGCGCGCCGTCAGTTGGCGGGGCGACTGGAACGTGATGGCATAGGGACCCGCTTGCGCCGTCTGCTGCAACGCCGTAGGCGTCGGTGGATGGATCAGTGCCCCCAGGCCCAGATGCGCCCAGACCAGCAGCCCCAGCACCAACGCTCCGCCGCCAAAGATGATGCCGCGCATCGTGCGGTCAACCCAAACAGGGGGTTCGGTGGCCATCTGGTTGCTCGTAAGGAAATTCATCTGAGCCATTGCCTATCTCCTGTCGGGGATTTTCCCGCTTCGCAGATATCTACACGGCATTTGCGCGATTGGATGATCGGATGTTGAAAAGAGCGGTGCGTAGGGTATGGTTTGACGGAGCGTGTTCATCTTGATTGAATTTCCGTGTCATAAAGCATTCTGACAAGATGGGCAAAAATGAACAAGGGCAGGGGCACGATGCCGCGCATGCTGCTGCGCTGGGGTGGCGGCAGCATGCGCGATTGGCTGTCTAGTTTGTGCTGGGTTGGCGCAAGGTTGCCAGCGCACCAGACCAGCGATAGAGTTCATTCAGCATCGACACGGCGGATTTTTCCATCATGTCATTGGCGTTGAAGTGCCGCTGTTCATCCAAGAACTGCGTCACGAAGGGGATGGTGACGGCCTCGGGCAGCGGCATCATGCTGAGCGTCGTCACCACTTGCTTGATGCCTTGCACCGCGCGCGTGCCGCCCGAGATGCCCCCATAGCTGACGAAGCCCACTGGCTTATAATTCCACTCGACGTGCAAATAGTCCAGCGCGTTCTTCAGAGGGGCGGTGAAGCTGTAGTTATATTCGGGCATGACGAAGACGAAGGCATCGGCCCGAGCGATCTGGCGGCTCCAGGCCAGCGTGTGCGGGTTCGTATATTTCTGCAGGCGTGGATGGTTGGGTTCATCCATCAGGGGCAGATTGACTTCCGCCAGGTCAACGCTTTCGACGGTGAATTTGCCGTGGGCAGTGGCTCGCTCGGCGAACCATGTGCCAACGGGCAAGCCGACGCGCCCTGGACGGGTGCTGGCGATGATGATTTGCAAGATGGGCATGATTTTAGTGAGTCTCTTTCTGTGGGGGGAAATGGCACGGGTCTGGGCGGCGAAGTTTACGCCTGAACTGACACAAAGAATATGTAGCATAGCACGGCAAATGTTGGCCAACATTTGCCGTGCGTCGCATGCGGTAGCTTCCCTTCGCATCGTGCTTGCCAGGATCACACGGCTCTGGCATAATGAAGGCGGCGATCTCATCGGAAGTGCGAGAGGAACGAGGCCATGCGAACATTCGGAGTGAAATTGCTGGCGAGTTTGCTGTTGGCTGGCATCTTGTTGCTGCTCGTACCACTGCTGCGCCACGAGCCCGTGCGCCCCGCCAGGGCCTGTGGGTTGTCTTCCACGGCCACCATGACGGCGAATGGCCAACCTGCCTTGGCCTATCCCCTCACCCCCGATTCGCCCCCCACCACGCCGGTTGGCCTCTTTGGGCAGCAATACGCCCTGCAAGGTCCCATCGCTTTCACCGAGGATCTGTCGCGGTTGCCCACCCCCGTTGACCCCAACACCTATCGCTGGACGTGGGATTTTGGCGATGGCACGCTGGGGCATGGTTTCCAGGTGACGCATACCTATGCCAAAGCCGGGACCTATGATGTGCGGTTGCAACTGGTTGACCCTCGAGATCCCACGAATTCGGACCCCAACTTTGACAGTGCCGCGCTGACTGTGCTGGCGCAATCCTATGCGCAGCCACCCATCGCGCACATCACCAGCGATGGCATCTATGTGCAACTGGGCAGTTCGCTCACCTATGATGCCAATGGCTCCTATGCCCAGGTGGGTGGCAAGGTGAGCTACACCTGGAACTTTGGCGACTCGACCATTGACCAGGGCATGCGGGTGACGCATACGTTTTCCATCCCTGGCCAGGGTTTCGTCGCGTTGATCGTGCAAGATGCGCGGGGCGCGCGCACTGTCGCAACCACCCCCGTCTTTGTCGCGCTCGAACTGCCCACCGCCAGGGTCACGGCCAGCGCAACCTCGGCGAACATTGGCCAGTCGCTCACCTTCGACGCCTCGGGCTCGACCCCCACCCATGCCACTGGTGACGCATTGCTCAGCTATCGTTGGACCTTTGGCACGGGCAGCCCCATCACGACGACCACGCCCACCATCACCCACACCTTCACAAAGGCCGGTGATTACACTGTGAAGCTGGAAGCCATCAACAAAGACCACCTGCCAGGCACGGCTTTGGTGACGGTGTATATTGGCGACCCCGGCTTTTTGGGGCTGGGCAGCCACGCGGCAGTCATTCTGGGCGGCTTTGGGGGGATCTTCGCGTTGTTGGCGCTGGCGATGGTCGTCAATCTGCTGCGCGAACGTCGGCTGGCACAGCAGCGGCTGGCACTCGCTGCCCAGCGGCGCGCTGAGCGTGCCCGCCGCGTGGCACCACCATCTGTCTGATTCCACCTGCCACTCGGCATCGGGGGGTATGCGGTGGTGATTTGCGGGGCCTTGTATGCTGTCGCAGGGGGCGCTATAATGCTAGCCGACCAACACGAATGGAACCAGGGGCGCACTCTTCCCCATTCCAGAGAACCGAGGCGACGGGGTGGCGGATTCCAGAAACTCGACACAGATCAGCGGGCACCTCAGTGACTTCCAGATTGTCGAATTGATGCAGGCGGTCGGCATCGGCAGCAGCACCGGCGCGCTGCATCTGTCGCGGCCCGATGGGCGGCGCGGCATCCTCTACTTTCAGGATGGCATGCTCACGTGGTGCCGTGAATATGACAGCCAGGCACTGACGCTGGGTGCCGTCTTGCAACAGATGGGCTTGGTGGCGGGGCCAGACATCGAAGCGATCTATCAACGGCTGGTGCAAGATCCCTTGGGCGATCTGTTGGGGCAGGCGTTGGTGGAGCGTGGCAAGCTGAACCAAGCGCAATTAGCCGAGGCGCTGCGCATCCAATTGCTATGGAGCGTGCGCGAGATGGCGCTGTGGACCAACGGCGACTATCGCTTCAACTATGGCGAAACGCCCCCGCCGCGCACCGCCGAGCAACGCATCGACGTTTCGCGTGCCTCGCTTGAGATCGTTCGCTATCAATATGAGTGGAACGATTTGCGGCAATGGCTGCCCGACGCCATGCACACCCAACTGCGGATGGCGCTGCAACCGCCGCCGAACCGTTCCCTGGTCTTTTCCGCCGCCGATTGGCGCATCATCACCCGCGTCAATGCCTTTCAGACGCCGCGCCGCATCGCCACCGCGATCGGCAGCCCCGAGATGGATATGGCACGGCGCATCGCTCCCCTGGTGAGCGATGGCTATCTCTATGCCTCCGTGGCCGAACATTCCATTGGTTTGCCAGCGGTGGCGCGCCCAACCACCGCCAACACCGTCGATGTCTTTGGTCTGCTCAGCCGCATGGAGCAGGAATGGATCAAGCGCCATAACATCCTGGATCAACTCTGTGGTCTGGCCATCTTCGTGAACTGGACCATCGACGCGTTAGCCGATGTCTGGGCGCAGAACGGCCTGCCCTTCGCGCCAGATTCGCTCAGCAGCATGCTCGCGCGCGAAGGGCTCGACACCATCGCCAACCAGCCCATTCGGGTGGAACGCAACCACATCGCCACCGATGCCCTCACGCGGACGTTGCAAACGGTCATCGCGCAAAGCCGCCAGATGGGTGATAGTCAACCCATCATCGACGCCTATGACGTGCTCAGCCGCGCGTTGCGGGCAGTGTTTGTGGCCATCAACATGCGGGTGGATTCGCCGCAAGATCGCACGTATTACGTTGCGGCCTGGCAGGCGATGTTCGAGCAGTTCGCGCAATCTTTACAGGTGGTCTAATGCATTCACCCAGCGTTTTTGATTTTCAGGAAGGAAGGTTCTCATGCCCGCGAATCGGCACCGCATCATGATCATTGATGACTCGGCATTGATTCAACGCATCATCGAAGGCATCTTACGGCGCGAAGGTTATCAAGTCTCTTCATTCAATCATGGTCCCGAGGCGATGGAAGCGCTCGCTATGCATCGAGTGGATGTGCCCGACCTCGTCTTCATGGATATCGGGCTGCCGCTGATGGATGGCTACACCGCCGCCCGGCTGTTTCGCCAAAAGGATGATTTCGACCAGACGGTGATCGTGATGATCTCGGGCAATGATGGCATGTTCGATAAGATTCGCGGACGCATGGCGGGCGCCAAGGCGTACATCACCAAACCCTTCAAGCCCGGTGAAATCTTAGATGTCGTCCATCAATTCTTACATGATGCCCCCGCGCTGACGCGTTAAAGAGAGAAGCATGGCAACCACGCGCACGATCTTGGTGGTCGAAGATTCACCAACCGAACTGGCGATGGTCGGCGACTGCCTGCGTGGCGCGGGCTATGCCGTGCTCGCCGCTGCCGATGGCACCCAGGCCCAAGCGCAACTGGCACAGGGCGCCATCGACTTGATCGTTATGGATCTGATTTTGCCCGACATCAATGGGTATGAACTGTTTCGCATCTTTCAGCGTGATGCCCGCACCCAGGCGACGCCCGTGGTGATGCTGACGCAGCGCGTCAGTATGCCCGAGGAATATTATGGTCGCACCTTGGGCGCGGCGGCATATCTGAAAAAGCCATTTCGCGCGGACCTGCTGCTGCACGAAGCACACCGCCTGGCTCCGCTGGGCTGAGTCGGTGACGAGGGGGAGGGATGTTCATGAGCGCATCTGACGACATGCCATATGCCACACCAAGGGTGGTTCTCGCGGACGTGGCCCCCGCGCTGCCCGAACTCGATTGCGTTTTTTGCACGGTGGCCGGGCGTCGTTGGGGCGTGCGTCTGTGTGATATGGACCGCATCGTGGCGCAGATGGATGCCCCGCCCGTCGCGATCCCCCACAGCCCGGCCTGGGTGCGCGGCATCTTTCGCCTGGGCGCCGAGTTCGTCACCCTGATTGACA
>JACDGC010000818.1 GCA_013815535.1 Ktedonobacterales bacterium | reverse complement strand
CCCAATAATCCTAGATTAAATAGAGGCAGAAAAAGCGAGGTACGAAAATATCCCTCAAGGAGAGTGCGTCGCTCAGATTTTGGGTGATAGACTCCTACCCACCCCAACCATTCGGGCTGGGCTAAGGACTCAGTTTCTGGCAGCGCGGGCGGTTGCGGGTCGGCCACAGGAATTCCCATGGCCTCAACGAGCAATGTCGTGTTGATAGGATTGTCTTGCCAATATTTCGGCATGCCACGCCATATGAGACGCAAGATTGGTAGCGAGCACCCGGCTATCCCCACACAAATTTCATAATAGGAACTCCATTCCCGGCCATTGTGGCCCAATTGCCAACCTATCAAGAAAATGTTAGCAAGTAAAAAGAGTGCGCCAAGGAAAAAAAGCGTCCACCCACTACCGACACAAAATTTCAGGAATCCAGGATTTTTGGACGGGCGGCGCAAGATTTGCCGCTGAAAGTGTAATGCCATTGGGGCAGATGCTCCCTCATGTTTTTCGTGCCGCCAGCATGCCATAGGAGCATGTCGGCTGTCAACCAGGGAGCGAAGCGGTGAGCTATCTGCCGCTCATCATATTACTGACGCGCGAAGAATGGATGTGGCAGATGGCGATGGCAGCGGCGTCGGCGGCGTCATCGGGCTTGGGGACGGCTTCCAAATTGAGCAGCATCCGCACCATCTCGCCCACCTGATGCTTGGTGGCGCTGCCATAGCCCTGCACGGCTTGCTTGACCTGCATGGGGGTGTATTCGCTGACCGGCAGCCCCGCCTCGGACGCGGCCAAGAGGATGATGCCGCGTCCCTGGCCGACGGCCATCGCCGTGCGGGCGTTACGCGCGAAAAACAACTCTTCCACTGCCGCATCTTGGGGCTTGTAGAGTTGGATGACCTCGCTGATGCCATGGTAGATCATGCTGAGACGCTGGGGGAAGGGCATCTCTTTCGGCGTGAGGACGACATCGCAGACCAGCAAACGCAGTTTGCCCTTCTCTTCCACTACGACGGCGTAGCCCACCGTCGCCGTGCCAGGGTCCACACCTAGCGTCACACGCATCGCTCATTCCCCCGCTGGTTCATTTGGTCGCGCCAGATCACAACAAGTGGGCGCTGACTCTTGCAGCTTAGCACAAGAATGCCGCGTATGCAACCGCATCATTGAATAAGCGTCCCAACCTGTTTACGTCCAATGGCGCGACCCAGCGTGTTACGCTTGGGCGAGGGCCTCATCGTTGAACTCAGCATTGGTATAGACGTTTTGCACGTCGTCCAATTCTTCCAGCCGCTCGATCATGCGCAGCGCCTGACCGCTGGCCTTTTCGTCCAGGTCCACCGTCGTCTTGGGGATGAGCGTCACCTCTGCGCTGACGATGCTCAGCTTCAGCGCCTCCAAAGCTTGTTGCACGGCGTCCATCTCGCTCGCCATGGTATAGACGGTGAGGGTTTCGTCGCCCTCATGGGTGGGTTCGGCGTCTTCCGCGCCCGCGTCGATGGCTTCGAGGGCCAATTCATCCGGGTCGCGCCCCGCCAGTTCGATCTCGATGACGCCGCGCTGTTCGAAGATCCAGTCTACGCAGCCATTCTCACCCAGGTTGCCACCGTTGCGGCTAAAGACATTGCGCACTTCGGCGGCGGTGCGGTTGCGGTTATCCGTCATCGCCTGCACCATGACGGCGGCCCCACCGGGCGTATAGCCCTCATAGGTGATGTCTTCGAGTTGTGTGCCTTCGCCACCACCAAGCGCGCGCTTCACGTTGCGCTCGATGTTATCCATGGGCATATTCGCCGCGCGTGCCGCATCGATGGCCTTGCGCAGCCGGAAGTTCGTGTTCGCGTCGCCGCCCCCACCCTCGCGCACCGCGACGATGATTTCGCGGCCTAGCCGGGTAAAGAGTTGCCCACGCCGGGCATCATTCACGCCTTTTTGGCGCTTGATCTGCGCCCATTTGGAATGTCCAGACATCGCCTGCCTCGCTTCATGTTCGTGCGTGTATCGTCACTGATTCGCGCCATGCGGTCGCGTCCCTACACAGGACGCGCCAGGCAAAATATGCCCCATTGTATCACGCCGCCATGCGAAGCGCAAAAACGGTTTCCCTCAGTTGAGGCCCACCACAAGGGGGCGCTGTGGTTCATGGGGGGTGACGGGGTTGGGCTTGTCGGCGATGCGCGGCACGTCATCGGCTGCCCGCGTGCTGGCGTGTTGGCCCGCGTTGCTGACATCATGCT